>NZ_SMKJ01000283.1:0-9204 GCF_004348615.1 Micromonospora sp. KC207 | reverse complement strand
TGCGCAAGGACCGCGACGAGGTCACCGCGGTCACCCAGGCGGCGGGGGAGTTGTTCACCCACGGCGTCCCCATCGACTGGGACGCCTACTACACCGGCATCGCCGCCAACCGGGTACCCCTACCGACGTACCCGTTCCAGCAGCAGCGGTACTGGCTCACCCCCACCACCGACACCGACCTGAACGCCGCCGGGTTGACCCCCGCCGAACACCCACTCCTGGCCGCCGTCGCCCACCTACCCGACAACGACGGCGTGCTCCTGACCGGCCGCCTGTCCACCACCACACAACCCTGGCTCGCCGACCACCTGGTGAACGGCCGCGCGCTGTTCCCCGGCACCGGCCTCGTCGAACTCGCCATCCGGGCTGGCGACGAACTCGGCTGCACCGGCCTGGCCGAGTTGGTGCTCGCCGAGCCGCTCGCCCTGCCAGAGCGCGCCGACGTGGTGCTCCAGGTACGGGTCGAAGCCGCAGACCGGGACGGACGGCACCCGGTCAGCGTGCACTCGCGCGTCGACGGACCCAGCGACGGAACGTGGCGTACCCACGCCCGCGGCCGGCTGACCCGGGAGGCTCCCCGGCCGACGCCCACCGACCTGACGGTCTGGCCGCCGGAGGGCGCGACGGAACTGGAGGTCGACGACGTCTACCTGGCTCTGCACGGCGCCGGGCTCGACTACCGGCGGTCCTTCCGGGGACTGCGGGCCGCCTGGCGGCGCGGCGACGAGGTGTTCGCCGACGTCGGCCTGCCGGACGGGCTCGACTCCGAGGGGTACGGCATCCATCCGGCCCTGCTGGACGCCGCGCTGCACGCCGCCGCCCGTTGCGAGTCCACCGAGGACGGTCGGCCGATGGTGCCGTTCGCGTGGACCGGCGCCGCACTGACCGCGCAGGGGGCCACGAGCCTGCGGGTGCGGGTGCGCCCAGGACCGGACGGCTCGGTCGCGGTGAGCTGCGCCGACGATTCCGGGACACCGGTGTTCTCCGTCGACACGCTGGCGGTCCGCCCGGCGCCGATGCCCGGACCCGACGACATCGCCGGGTGGCTGCACGCCGTGCGGTGGCGCCCGGTGCCCGTACCGTCCGTGATGGACAACGGTAACTGGGCAATGCTCGGCGACGATCCGCGGCGGGCTGAGCAGATACTCCCGCCGGGCGGCCGGCGGTACGCCGACCTGCCCGCACTGGCCGGCGCCGACGCGGTACCCGACAACGTGCTGGTCCCGGCCGGGCACGGCGAGCTGCATCGGGTGCTGCACGAACTGCTGGCTACGGTGCGGGACTGGTTGGCCGAGCCGCGCCTGGCCGGCTCCCGGCTGATGGTGCTCACGTCCGGGGCGGTGCCGGCCCGGGACGGCGATGACGTACCCGACCTCGCAGGCGCGGCGGTCTGGGGGTTTGTCCGCTCGGCCGAGCTGGAGAATCCCGGCCGGCTGCTGCTCGTTGACGTCGACGGTGCGCCCGCCTCCCTGCGCCTGGTGCGCGACGTGCCCGGTCTGGACGAGCCTCAGGTGGCGATCCGGGACGGCCAGATCCTGGTACCCCGGCTGACCCGGCCGCCCACCGCGTCGCGCCGGCCCAACCCGTCCGAACTGGCTGCCGGTACCGTGCTGCTGACCGGTGGCACCGGTACCCTCGGCGGTCTCGTCGCCCGGCGCCTGGTCACCGCGTACCGTGCCCGGCACCTGCTCCTGCTCAGCCGGCGCGGCCCGGACGCGCCCGGTGCCGGGCAGCTCGTCGCCGACCTGCGCGCCGCCGGGGCCTCGGTCCGGGTGGTCGCCTGCGACGTGGCCGACCGGGCGGCGCTCGCAGCGGTGCTCGACGCGATCCCCGCCGACCAGCCGCTGACCGGTGTGGTGCACTGCGCCGGAGTGCTCGACGACGGCGTGCTCGGCTCGCTCACCCCGGCCCGGCTGGATGCCGTACTGGCGGCCAAGGCCGACGCCGCCCGGCATCTCCACGAGTACACCGACCGGCTCGATCTCTCCCTCTTCGTGCTGTTCTCCTCGGTCGCCGGCACGCTCGGGGCACCGGGCCAGGCGAACTACGCGGCGGCGAACGCCGTCCTGGACGGCCTGGCCGCCCACCGGCGCAGCCGCGGGCTGCCCGGGCTGTCGCTGGCCTGGGGCCCCTGGACCGGCCAGGGCATGGCCGGGGAACTGTCTCCGACGAACGTGGCCCGGATGGCCCGCGCCGGCGTGATCGGCCTGTCCGCAGCCGACGGCCTGGCGTTGCTGGACGCCGCGCTGCGCGCCGAGCAGCCGGTGCTGTTGCCGGTCCGGCTCGCGGTCCCCTCGCCGGGCCCGGACCCGGTCCCGGCGATGCTGCGCGACCTCGATCCGGATCCGGTCCGCCGGCCGGCCGCCGGCTCGGGCCGGCCGGTGGCTCGCGGCGCATCGGCGCGGCAGGCCACGGACCCGGCCTGGTCCCGGATCGCCGCCCTGCCCGCCGGGGAACGCGGTGCCGCACTGCTCGACCTGGTACGGGAGAACGTCGCGGCCGTGCTGGGCTTCCCCGGTCCGCAGGCGGTGGATCCCGGGCGCGGCTTCCTCGACCTCGGGTTCGACTCGCTCACCGCGATCGAGCTGCGCAACCGGCTGGACACCGGCAGCGGGCGGCAGCTGCCGGCCACCCTGATCTTCGACTACCCGTCGCCGGCCGTCCTGGCCGAGCACCTTGGCGCCGAGCTGACGCAGCAGGCGCCGAGCGTGGTCCCGCTGGAAGCGTCGCTCACCGCGCTGGAAGCCGCGATCGAGGCCGCGCTCGCGACCGGGGTACCCGATGCCAACGCGCACAGTGGGACCGCCGGTCGGCTGCGGTCGCTTGCCGCCCGGTGGTCCGAGGGGCATCGGGCGGACCCAATGCCGGCGGCCGACCTGGACGCGGCCGGTGTGGAGGAGATCTTCGACATCCTGGACGCCGAACTGGACGCTCGAGGCTAGTACTCGTCCTGATGCCCGCGCCACGCCCAACGCCGCAACCAGGTGACGTGGGAGTACTAACGATCTCGTGCGCAATAGGACCGTCGGCGGCGGCCCTCCAACGTACGTGTCATCTCCGGGTATCGATTCGGTGGGCGCGACTTGTGTTCAGCCGTCCCGCGTTCACCGGGATCTCCCGTCGTCATCTGCACCTGCTACGAACCGAGCTGCGTGTGGTGTGGCTGGCCGGGCGGGAGAGGGCTGGCCGCATGCCCGTCGGGGTGGCCGCCGGCGGCGGGCGGCTGGAGCCAACCGTGGTCGAAGCCGCGCCACCTCCTCAACCTTCACACTCCACCACTGCAGCGACATCCACCACCGAAGTCACGCAACGACACGCCACAACCTAACGAAGCACTAGCTAGCTAACCAGCCGAACCGAGGACCGAGGAGGCTAGATGCTCCGCCAACTGGCTGCGGCCGCGGATTCTCATCTTGCGGTACACCCTGGTCAGGTGCTGCTCCACGGTGCTCACCGTGATGAAGAGCCGGCTGCCGATCTGCTGGTTGGTCTCGCCGAGCGCGGCGAGCTGGGCGACCCGCAGTTCTGCCTCGGTGAGCGCGCCGGACTCCGGCGGCTCGCCGGATGCCGCCGCCGGTGTGTCGGGGGCGGACACCACGCGCAGGGCCTTGGGCGCCCCGACCAGGGCTGGTTCGGTCTGGTTGACCGGTTGCCGTGACTCCTGCCCCGGCACCTTTAGCTTCCGGGCCAACTCCAGCAGGTCCCCGGAGCGCTTAAAGCACTCCGCCGCCTGGCCGAGCAGGATCGGCCGCTCCGCTGCTACGGCGAGCATACCCAGGATCCGCAGGGCGGAGCCTCGCCCGTACGTGTCAGTCTCGGCACACCGCTCCAGTTGCTGCTTGGCCAGCTCCCGGGCGGCCACGAGGTGGCCGAGGCGCAGGTGGGCCTCGGCCAGGTCGGTACGCCACGGCAGCAGCGAGAGGTGGTCCAGCTTGGCGCGGGCCATAAGCCGCCGGTACCTCTGGAAGTCGCTGATCGCGGCCAGCACCCGGTCGGTGGCGAGGTGGAACTGTCCCCGGGCCCGTAGGTAGCGCAGTCCGCCGATGGTGCCGAGCATGGCGTCCGGTACCGGTTCGCGCAGGGTCGCGGCGGCCGCGTCGAAGGCACCGGCGGCGGTGTTGGCGACGAGCAGCGTGGTCAGCGGGTGGCTGATCGATACTCCCCAGCTCTGGGTATCCAGCAGCCGCAGCGCGGCGTGCGCACGGGTCACCCCCTGGGCGACGTCACCTCGGCGCACGACGATCCCGGACCAGACCCCGTCGATCAGTGCCTGCCAAGCCACCGCACCTCGGCGCGCTGCCTGTTGGCTGAGCATGGCGCACCAGTACTCGGCGCGCTTGCTGCGGTTGTCGTAGGCCAGCGCCAGGATCGCCGTGAGCAGCGACTCCAGCGTGATATCCCCCAGCGGGCAGTTGCGCAGGATCTGTTCGGCGCTGGCAGTGGTGGCGTCGTTGGTGCCGACCGTCCACATTTCGACCAGCGCGGCCGCGGTGTGCCGCCACGGGTCGGAGTGCCGGGGCGCCGGATCGGCTGGCGGCTCCACCCGTACCTCGCACCGGCCGAAGTGCCACTGGGCGGCCAGGGTCAGCTTCGCCGCGGCCGGCGCGTCGAACCGGTCGGGGCACCGGGCCAGGTCGGCGACGGCTTTGCCGAACAGATCCGCTTCCCCGTTCCACAGCGCATGCCGGGCCAGCGTGAACGGCTCCGTGCCGACCGTCTCCGGGTCGTGCCGCAGCTCCGTCAGGTAGGCCGCGGCGGCGGAGGGGTTGACCCGCCAGACGACCCGGGCCAGCGCGTCGAGGATCGCGTGCCGCTGCCCGGGTTCCGGCGCCGCGGACAGCGCCAGGTCCAGACACCGCACCGCGAAGCCAATCTCGTCGGCCTGCGCGGCGCGGTCGGCGGCCCGCCGCAGCACGTCAACCCCCCAGGCCGGCGTGGGCTGTCCCGCCGCGACCAGGTGCGCGGCCACCTCGCTGGCGGGCGCCACCTGCCGGAGCTTCAGTCTGGCCGCCCGGACGTGCAGCTGGGCCCTGGCCGCCGGCGGCAGGCTGTCCACCGCGGCGGCGGCCGCCACGGCGTGCCGGAACCGGCCGTGCGCGAGCAGGCCGGCGCCGGCGAGGACGGCGGTCATGTTTTCGGCGATGTCCTCGGTCACCCCGGCGAGGACGGCGATCGTGTCCCGGCTGAGTTCGTCACCGAGCATCCCGATCGCGGCGGCGACCTGATGCAGCGGTGGCTCCCGGCGCTGGAGAAACGTCGACACCGCGTGGACGAAGGCCGGCCCGGTCACCGGCTGCCCGTCGCGCTCGCTCCGGCGGTAGTCCTCCAGCAGCGCGTTGACCAGCATCGGGCTGCCCCCGCTCAACTCGTGCAGCCGTCCGGTCAGCTCGGCGTCCACCGGCTCGTCCAGCAATTCGCTGGCCACCTGCCCGAGGGCCGGCGCGGAGAGCGGCCCCAGCCGTACGTGGTCGTGCGCGACCCGGGTGAACAGGCCGAGCAGCTGCCGCTCCGCCGCGCCGGCTGCGTCCGGGTGACTCACCAGCATCAGTAGGCGGCTGGAGCGGATCCGCCGCTGGAGGCGCAGCAGGATCCGGACCGAGCTCTCGTCGGCGAAGTGCAGATCGTCAACCCCAATGACGACCGTTTGGGTCCGGGTCAGGCCGAGCAGGATCCGGCAGATCTCGCTGTCCGTCACGGCCGGTGTTGCCTCGACCTGGGAACCGGGCTGGTGCTCCTCCGGCGGCGCCTGGTGCACCAGCGACAGAATCGCCGCGACCTGATCGGCGACGGCCGCGGGCAGGGCCGAGTTGGTAAAAAGCTGATCAACTAGGCCGGCGTTCAGGCGCTGTTCGTCCGGGGCGCCGGTGGCGTGCAGGACCAGCGCTCCCGATTCTGCCGCGTAGGGCAGAAACCGGGTCAACAGCTGGGTCTTTCCGCTGGCCGCCGGTCCGGTCACCAGCACCAGCCGGCCGGCGCCAGATTCGCTGTGCGTGAACTGTTCGCGCAGGACCGTCAGTGCTTCATCGGGTACCGATACATTTGCCGGATTTCCAATCGGGGAAGCGCATGCGCAGCCAGGCGCCGCAGGCGCAAGGTTCATGCTCACCGCCGTCGTTCTCGGTGCCTAGTGGCCGTTTGGTCGATGCTTGTTAACATTTCCCAGACAGGATCATCGATGTGACTGTCACCAGACTGGACTCGGACTGGACTCAGCGGCCAGAGACACGGCCATAGGGGAGCGATGTATAGGGGTTGATGAAGGTGGGCCGGATCTGGCATTCCGGAACCATGGCAGCGGTAATGGATGACAATCACCCGTGGTTTCGAAAATTTCACCCTAATGCGGATGCGCCGGTCCGATTGGTGTGCTTTCCGCATGCCGGGGGAGCGGCCACCTTCTACTTTCCAACTTCTCGTGCCCTCGGCTCGGCGGTCGAGGTTCTCGCCGTGCAGTACCCGGGTCGCCAGGACCGCCGCGCCGAACGGTGCGTCGACGACCTGCGTGAGCTGGCCGGTCTCATCGTGGCGGAGCTGCGGCCCCGGTGCGACCGACCGCTGGCGCTGTTCGGGCACAGCATGGGCGCCACGGTGGCGTACGAGGTGGCGCGGCGGCTGGAGCGCGACGGCACCCCGCCGATCGGACTCTTCGCCTCTGGCCGGCGGGCCCCCTCGATCAACGGCGACGAGTCCGTACACCTCCGCGACGACCAGGGCATCGTGCAGGCGTTGCGAGAGCTGAGCGGTACGGACTCCGCGGTCCTGGTCGACGAGGAGATGCTCACCATGGTGCTGCCCGCGGTACGCGGCGACTACCGGGCGGTGGAGACCTACCGGCACGGTGGTGGCCCGGAACTCACCCGGCCGATCTGCGTACTGGTCGGGGACAGCGACCCGGTGACCAGCCTGGCGGAGGCTCGCGCGTGGGACGCGCATACCACCGCCGGGTGCCGGGTCGAGGTGTTCCCGGGCGGCCACTTCTTCCTTCGGGCCCAGGCCGACGGGGTACACCGGGCGATCCTGCGGCACCTCGGAGAGTGGTCTGCCGGTGACCCGCCGGCCCGGGTCGTTACAGCACAAGCCTGACCAACTCGAACGCCTCCGCCAGCGGAGCGGAGACCTGCGAACCCCGATAGGCACCGAGCGCCCGGACGCCGTCTTCGCTCCGGGCGCTCGGCCACTCCTCGATCTCCTTGCCGTACGCCCGCAGCGCCTCCAGCTTGCGCTCCAGGTGCGACTCGTTCAGCACCTGCCAGCAGTTCGGCCGGAACGTGGGTGTCACCCCGGACGCCTCCGCGCAGTCGGTCGCCGACCGAACCTCGAAGCACCGGATCTCCCGGATGTCGCTGCGTCCCGGGCGACCGGCCACCCGGGCTGCGCGGCTGGCCAGCTGATGGTCCACGCTCAACTCGGCCATGCTGGTGGTGAAGAGCGCGTCCGGCTCGAATTCGCGGATCTCCCGCTCCACCACGCGATTGAGTTCAAGCTGGCCGACCTGGTCCAGCCTGCTGTCGCGGAACGTGTTCACCTGGACCCGCTTGATGCCCAGGATGCTCGCGGCCGCCTGTATGTGCGAGGTCCGGTCGGTGACGGCGTGTCCGGTGCAGGCCCGCGCGCTGTCGTCGTTGGTGAGGACGCACAGGCTGACCTCCACGCCCGCGTCGGTCAGGAGCGCGATCGTGCCGCCAGCGCCCAACGTCTCGTCGTCGCCGTGGGCGACGACGATGAGTAGCCTGTCCATGGTCACCTTTCGATGGCGTCTCGATCACCTGGGACGGATATGTCTCGGGCGCGCCGTCGCGGCATCCCGGGTACTGATGCCACGGTGATTTGAGGGCGACGTTCTTGGCCTGCGTCAGGATCACGGTCGCGCCTAGCCTTCGTTGCCGGACATTTCCAGCGGATGCCCGGCTGGACAACCCCTAGGCGTTTCCGTGCGGTGTATCCGCGTGCCGCCGCTTCTGCACACGCGCTGGGGGGCCGGCCGGCTAGGGGTGGGGCCTTGCTGCCCTCGGCTCTTAGGGTGTCGCCGTGGACCGGGCCCGCCGCATGCGGTGTCGGGCCGTATGCGTGAGGAGTGACGGCTAAGTGGACGACACCCAGGACCGACTGGTCAATGCCCTCCGAGTCTCCCTCAAAGAGACCGAACGCCTTCGCGAACAGAACCAGATGCTCGCCGAGGCCGCCCGGGAACCCATCGCGATCGTCGGCATGGCCTGTCGCTTCCCCGGTGGGGTGCGCTCACCGGAGGAGTTGTGGGACATGGTGGCCGGCGGCCGGGAGGGAATCGGCCGGTTCCCCGACGACCGGGGCTGGGACCTGGACCGGCTGTTCGACCCGACCGGTGAGCGACCCGGAACCAGTTACGTCAGCGAGGGCGGGTTCCTGCACGAGGCGCCGTGGTTCGACCCGGACTTCTTCGGGATCAGTCCGCGTGAGGCGGTGTTGATGGATCCGCAACAGCGGTTGCTGTTGGAGGTGTCGTGGGAGGCGTTCGAGCGGGCCGGGATCGTGCCGGCCACTCTGCGGGGGAGCCGGACCGGGGTGTTCGCCGGGGTGATGTACCACAACTACCCCGGCAGCTATGGCTCCTCCGGCATCGTCTCCGGCCGGCTGGCCTACACGTTCGGGCTGGAGGGCCCGGCGGTCACCGTGGACACCGCGTGCTCCTCCTCGCTGGTGACGCTGCACCTGGCCGCCCAGTCGCTCCGCCAGGGGGAGTGTTCGCTGGCGCTGGCCGGTGGGGTCTCGGTGATGGCCACGCCACGCACGTTCGTGGAGTTCAGCGTCGACGGCACGCTCGCCCGCAGCGGCCGGTGCAAGGCATTCGCCGACGACGCGGATGGCACCGGTTGGGCCGAGGGTGTCGGGGTGCTGTTGTTGGAGCGGCTGTCTGATGCTCAGCGCAACGGTCATGAGGTTTTTGCGGTGGTGCGTGGTTCGGCGGTGAACCAGGACGGTGCGTCCAACGGCATTACCGCGCCGAGTGGGTTGGCGCAGCAGCGGGTGATTCGTGCGGCGTTGGCGAACGCTGGGCTGGATGTGCGTGGTGTTGACGCGGTGGAGGGTCACGGCACGGCGACGCGGTTGGGTGATCCGATCGAGGTGCAGGCGTTGTTGGCCACGTATGGGCAGGGTCGGGAGCGTCCGTTGTGGTTGGGGTCGTTGAAGTCGAACCTCGGGCACACCCAGGCGGCCGCTGGGGTG
>NZ_SMKJ01000282.1:0-9214 GCF_004348615.1 Micromonospora sp. KC207 | reverse complement strand
GAGTCCGCCGCCCGTCGGCGTCGCCGTCGTGGCCGCCGGGGCCGGGGCAGGGGCAAGGGCGGCGCGGACGAGGCCGACGACGAGGCCGAGGAGGCCGCCCAGGCCGAGGAGCCCGAGGCCGAGGACGAGGGTGACGAGGACGAGGGCGAGGGCGACGAGGGCGGGGACGGGTTGACCCGTCGCCGTCGCCGTCGGCGTCGGCGGGGCGCCGGGGACACCGACGGGGGCGTCGACGACGGCGTGCCGACGGTTGTCAAGATCCGCGAGCCGCGCAAGGCCGTCGACGAGGTGCAGGGCGTCACCGGCTCGACCCGGCTGGAGGCCAAGCGGCAGCGCCGTCGGGACGGCCGGGAGCAGCGCCGGACCCGCCCGCCGATCCTGAGCGAGTCGGAGTTCCTGGCCCGCCGGGAGGCGGTCGACCGGGTGATGGCGGTCCGCCAGCGCGGCGACCGCACCCAGATCGCTGTCCTGGAGGACGGCGTGCTGGTCGAGCACTACGTCACCCGCAACTCCTCCGGCACCATGGCCGGCAACGTGTACCTCGGCAAGGTGCAGAACGTCCTGCCGAGCATGGAGGCGGCCTTCGTCGACATCGGGCGCGGCCGCAACGCCGTCCTGTACGCGGGCGAGGTCAACTGGGACACCACCGGGCTGGAGGGGCGGGCCCGCTCGATCGAGCAGGCCCTGCGCTCCGGCGACTCGGTGCTGGTGCAGGTCACCAAGGACCCGATCGGGCACAAGGGCGCCCGGCTGACCAGCCACATCGCGCTCTCCGGCCGGCACCTGGTGTACGTGCCGAACGGCAACGCCTCCGGCATCAGCCGCAAGCTGCCGGACACCGAGCGCAAGCGACTGCGCGACGTGCTCAAGAAGCTGGTCCCGGACGGCGCGGGCGTGATCGTCCGGACCGCCGCCGAGGGGGCGAGCGAGGACGAACTGGCCCGCGACGTCAAGCGCCTCCAGGCCCAGTGGGAGGACATCCAGGCCAAGGTGGCCTCCGGCGGTGCCCCGGTGCTGCTCTACGAGGAGCCGGACCTGGTCATCCGGGTCGTGCGGGACCTGTTCAACGAGGACTTCCGCGAGCTGGTGATCGAGGGCGACGAGTCGTACGGGATGGTCGAGTCGTACCTGTCGCACGTCTCGCCGGACCTGGTCGACCGGGTCCGCCGGCACGTCGGCACGTCCGACGTGTTCGCCACGTACCGGATCGACGAGCAGATTCTCAAGGGCCTGGACCGGAAGGTCTTCCTCCCCTCCGGCGGTCACCTGGTCATCGACCGCACCGAGGCGATGACCGTGGTCGACGTCAACACCGGCAAGTACACCGGCGCGGGCGGCAACCTGGAGGAGACGGTCACCCGCAACAACCTGGAGGCCGCGGAGGAGATCGTCCGTCAGCTCCGGCTGCGTGACATCGGCGGCATCGTGGTTATCGACTTCATCGACATGGTGCTGGAGTCGAACCGGGAGTTGGTGCTGCGCCGGCTCACCGAGTGCCTGGGCCGGGACCGCACCAAGCACCAGGTCACCGAGATCACCTCGCTCGGCCTGGTGCAGATGACCCGCAAGCGGATCGGCGCGGGGCTGCTGGAGGCGTTCAGCGAGACCTGCGACTGCTGCAAGGGCCGGGGCGTGGTCATCCACACCGAGCCGGTGCCGGAGAAGCCGCGTCCGGGCGGCGGCGTGGGGGAGAAGGTCAAGGCGGTCGCCTCGGCCGTCACCGCCCCGGCGGCCCCGGCCGAGCCGGCGGGCGGGGCGTCGTCGCGGCGGCGGGCGCGCAAGAGCGCGGTGCCGGAGCGCACGGTGATCGAGGTGGTCGAGGTGCCGGCCGACGCCGAGACCGAGACCGACTACCACGACACGATGGGCTACGACCTGTCCCGGTACGAGGCGGACACCGCCGCCGCGCCGGCCGTGGCGGACAGCCAGCAGGGCGAGTCCGCTCGGCTGGCCGGGGCCGACGACCCGGACGCCCTCGGCGACGACGAGGGCGACACCGACGGTGGCGAGGCCGGCACCGGTCGGCGCCGGTCCCGTCGGAGCGGCGCCCGGCGGCGGACCCGCCCGTGACCGGCTGATCGGCCACGCGTTTCGCGGGCCCCTGCCACGGTGACAGCACCGGGGCAGGGGCCCGATCGCGCGTCGGGGCCCGGTTAGGATCGGCCACCCCCGGTCAGGAGAAGAAGAATGCGTCGTCTGCTCACCCTCACCATCGCCGCGGTCGTCCTGTCCGCTGCGGCGGCCTGCTCCACCGAACGTCCCGGCTCCGACCGTACCGGCGGGCCGGGCGGCTCCCCACCCGCCACGGCAGACGGGAGCACCCCCGGCGGCGGGGGCGCGGCCCCGGGCGCGAGCGGCGCGGCCGGCGGGAACGCCCCGGAGGTCTGCGCCGCCGCTCAGCAGGCCAGCGGCGCGGCGGTCCGCACGTACGTGGCGGAGCTGGGCAGGATGATCGGTGCGGTCGGCGCGAGTGACAGCGCGACGGCGGAGGCCGCCCGCAAGCGGGCGGAGGCGGCGCTGACCGGCTGGCGCACCGCGCTGCGGGAGCAGTCGACCCGGGCCACCGACCCGCAGCTACGCACCCTTCTGGCCGACCTCGCCACCGAAGTGGGGATGCTCGGCACCGACGTGGACGCGATCGACGAGGAGGAGCTGGACGAGCTCCAACAGCGCCTCGACCAGCTCTGCGCCCGCTGACCGGTCCGCACCCCGGTTTGGGTGTTGCCTCACCGATGGCGTAGGCTATCTTGCGGCGCACTTTGGTGTGCCGAGTTCCCGCGTGCCCGCGCCGCCGCGCTTCTGCTACCCGGCGAGCCGCCGAGGGAACGACCGCCAGCAGCCTCAACGACAGGGAGTCCGCCTCCGATGTACGCGATCGTCAAGACCGGCGGCAAGCAGTACAAGGTCGCCGAGGGCGACGTGATCGAGGTCGAGAAGCTCGCCGGTGCCCCCGGCGACGCGGTGAAGCTCACCGCGGTGCTCCTCGTCGACGGTGACGACCTGGTGACCGACGCGGCGAAGCTTGCCGAGGTCGCGGTGTCCGGCGAGATCGCCGCGCACACCAAGGGCCCGAAGATCAAGATTCACAAGTTCAAGAACAAGACCGGCTACCACAAGCGCCAGGGTCACCGCCAGCCGCTGACCCAGGTCAAGGTGACCGGCATCTCCAGCGGGAAGTAGGTCGTCCTCAGATGGCTCACAAAAAGGGTGCGTCCAGCTCGCGCAACGGCCGTGACTCCGCGGCCCAGCGGCTCGGCGTGAAGCGCTTCGGCGGTCAGGTCGTCAGCGCGGGTGAGATCCTCATCCGTCAGCGTGGCACCAAGTTCCACCCCGGTGACATGGTTGGCCGTGGTGGCGACGACACGCTCTTCGCGCTGGCCGCCGGCTCGGTCCAGTTCGGCACCAAGCGCGGTCGCAAGACCGTCAGCATCGTGCCGCAGCAGTAGTTTCGACGCGTCGCGGGCCGCGGACCGGTTGGTCCCGGCCCGCTTCGCTTTTCTCGTACGCGCGGGGCCTCTCCCGCTGGAAGGATTGACGACGTGACGATGTTCGTGGACCGGGTCGTCCTGCACCTGCAGGCCGGCGACGGCGGGCACGGCTGTGTCTCGATCCACCGGGAGAAGTTCAAGCCGTTCGGCGGCCCGGACGGCGGCAACGGTGGACACGGCGGCAGCGTGACCCTGGTCGTCGACCCGCAGGTGCACACCCTGCTCGACTTCCACTTCCACCCGCACGTCAAGGGCGAGAACGGCAAGGGCGGCGCGGGCTCGAACCGGGACGGCGCGAACGGGCGCGGCCTGGTGCTCAAGGTGCCCGACGGCACCGTCGTGCAGACCCTCGGCGGCGAGGTGCTGGCCGACATGGTCGGCGCCGGCACCACGTTCGAGGTGGCCCGGGGCGGCCGGGGCGGCCGGGGCAACGCCTCGCTGGCCAACGCCAGGCGCAAGGCCCCCGGCTTCGCCGAGCTGGGCGAGCCCGGCGAGCAGCTCGACGTGGTGCTGGAGCTCAAGAGCGTCGCCGACGTGGGCCTGGTCGGCTTCCCGTCGGCCGGCAAGTCGTCGCTGATCTCGGTGATCTCCGCGGCCAAGCCGAAGATCGCCGACTACCCGTTCACCACGCTCGTGCCGAACCTGGGCGTGGTCCGGGTCGACAACCACACCTTCACCGTCGCCGACGTGCCCGGCCTCATCCCGGGCGCGGCCACCGGCAAGGGCCTCGGGCTGGAGTTCCTCCGGCACATCGAGCGCTGCGCGGTGCTGGTGCACGTGATCGACACCGCGACGCTGGATCCGGGCCGGGATCCGCTGGCCGACATCGACGCCATCGAGTCCGAGCTGAACCAGTACGGCGGGCTGGCCGACCGGCCCCGCCTCGTCGCCCTCAACAAGATCGACGTGCCGGACGGCCGGGACCTCGCCGAGATCGTCCGCCCCGACCTGG
This sequence comes from Micromonospora sp. KC207, assembly GCF_004348615.1. Lineage (NCBI taxonomy): Bacteria > Bacillati > Actinomycetota > Actinomycetes > Micromonosporales > Micromonosporaceae > Micromonospora > Micromonospora sp. KC207. The sequence continues at coordinate 4,774 of NZ_SMKJ01000282.1, read as the reverse complement.
AGGCCCGCGGCCTGCGGGTGTACGAGGTTTCCGCGGCGACCCGCGAGGGCCTCAAGGAGCTGATGTTCGCGCTGGCGGAGCTCGTCGAGAAGGCCCGCGGCGCCGCCCCGCCGGCCGAGCCGACCCGGATCGTCATCCGCCCGAAGGCGGTCGACGACACGGGCTTCACCATCGACGCCGAGCCGGACGGCTCGTTCACCGTCCGGGGCGACCGGCCGGAGCGCTGGGTGCGGCAGACCAACTTCGACAACGACGAGGCGGTGGGCTACCTGGCCGACCGGCTGGCCCGCCTCGGCGTCGAGGACAAGCTGGCCAAGGCCGGGGCCAAGCCGGGCGACCTGGTGCGGATCGGCGAGCGCGAGTTCGACTGGCAGCCCGCCCTCTACGCGGGCGTCGACTTCGTCCCGGGCAACCGGGGCACCGACGTGCGGCTGGAGGAGAAGTCGAGCCGCGCCTCGGCCGCCGAGCGGCTGGCCGCGCGCAAGGCCCGCCGGCAGCGGCCCGGCGACGAGCTGGGGGCCGACGTCACCGACGACGAGCCGGCCCCGGACGCCGACGACCTCGACGACGACGAGGAGTAGGCCCTCCCGCGATCGAGGAGGGGGCGGAGGCCCACGGGCGCGACCACGACCGCTCGCGGTGTCTCCGCCGCCGGGTCGCCTGGGGGAAACCTGCCGGAAATCCGTCGCGCATAGCTTGGTGGAATGCTGATCGAATCGCGGCCCACGACCGACCCGGAGATCGCCACCCTGGTCGTGGCGCAGCAGCGTGAGCTGCGCGAGGCCGACGGCGGGCTGGCCGGGCAGGTGTTCGTCCCCCACGACGACATCCGCTACCTCGCCGTCGTCGACGCCGGCCGGGTCGTCGCGTGCGGCGGCATTCAGGAGCTCGACCCGCGCACCGGCGAGCTGAACCGGATGTACGTCCGGCCCGCGTACCGGGGGCGGGGGATCGCCCGGCAGTTGCTGGCCGCCCTGGAGGAGCTGGCCTTCCAGCAGGGGTACGCCGAACTCCGGCTGGAGACCGGCAGCTACCTGCCGGCGGCCATCGGCCTCTACACCTCCTGCGGGTACGCCCCGATCCCGGTGTACGGCGAGTACGTCGACAACCCGTACAGCCGCTGCTTCGCCAAGCGCCTCCTGGTGGCCGCCTGACGCCCGACGGCACCGGTCGGCCGGTGGGCGGTCGATCGGTCAGGGGCGGTCGATCGGGTTGTCCAGCCGGCCGCCCGTGCCCATCCGGTTGGACAGCAGCAGGCCCAGGGCGAGCATGCCGAGGCCGAGCAGCAGGTGCAGGAGGTTGTCAGCGCCGTTGAGCGGGATGAAGTTGGCCCCGCCGTGCTCGGTACCGGCGAACTTGACGTACAGCCCGTACAGGCAGAGCCCGAGGTAGAGCGCGCCGCCGCCGGCCAGGAAGATCCGGGCCCCGGCGATGCGGCGGGCCAGGACCAGCCCGGCCAGGCCGAAGAGCAGGTGCAGGGCGTTGTGCAGGACCGAGATCTGGAACAGCCCGAGCAGCCGGGCCTCCGAGGTGTGCCCGGCGAACGTCAGGTCGTCGTACCCGGTGGTGATCCCGGGGACGAAGCCGAGCACGCCGATCACGAGGAAGAGCACGGCCACCGCGACGGCGGCCAGCTGCACCCGGGCCCGTGTGCCGCGCCGGTCACGCGTCATCGATGTCACCTCCGTGATCAGCACCCCCGCCGATCCTCCATTGTGTGTGGGCGGCGACCCGGTCCGCAGAGAAACCAGGAATCAGGTGTGGGTGGTCGAAGCGGGGGCAGGCCAAAAGACGCCGGTGGAACCGGTGTGCCGTTTCGACGCCGCCGGGCCGGGTAGCGCTGCGTGATGCGGGCGGACCAGCCCGCAGGCCCGGGTGGAGGAGACGTGATGACCAGCAACGCGACAAGGTGGGCGCTGTTCGGCGTCGCCACGGTGACCGCGGTCGGCGTCGGTCGGGCGGCGGCCCGACGGCGACGCCGGCACCAGCCCGAGCGGCAGGACGGCTGGTACGTCGTCCGGCGGGGGATCACCGTGGACCGGCCGATCGACGCCGTGGTCGGCTTCTGGACCGACCGGGAGCGGCTCGACCGGGCACTTGCCGGATGGGCGACCCTGGAACAGCTCGACGCGAGCCGGCGACGCTGCGTGGCCGGCGACCCGGCCGGTGGTGGGACCGAATGGCGGGCGGAGCTCACCGTCGACGGTCCGGGGCGGCTGAACTGGCGGGTGACCGACGGCCCGATCGCCCAGACGGGGCACGTCGAGCTGGTCCCCGCCCCACAGGACCGGGGCACCGAGATCCGCGCCGAGCTGCGCTGGCGCTCCGGGCCGGTGCGCCGGGTGCTGGGCCTGGGCACCGGCGGCGACCCGGACCTCGGGCTGCGCGACGCGCTGCGCCGGATCAAGTCGCTGATCGAGTGCGGCGAAATGATCACCACCCGGCACGACCCGTCGGGGCGCAGCCCGGCGCAGGAGTGGGCGACCGACAAGATCCGGGAGAAGCTGACGACGGGAGGCCGGGCGTGAGGGCGCTGTGCTGGGAGGGCGTCGGCAAGCTCGCCGTTCGCGACGTGCCGGAGCCGACGATCCGGGCCGAGCGGGACATCATCGTCAAGGTCCGGGCCAGCAGCGTCTGCGGCTCCGACCTCCACCTGATCAACGGGTACCTGCCGGCGATGCGGGAGGGCGACATTCTCGGCCACGAGTTCATGGGCGAGGTGGTGGAGACCGGACCGGGCGTGCGGCGGCTGCGGGTCGGCGACCGGGTGGTGGTCGCCTCGGTGGTGGCCTGCGGCGGCTGCTGGTACTGCCGCACCGAGCAGTTCTCGCTCTGCGACAACTCCAACCCGCAGCCGGTGTTCACCGAGAAGCTGTGGGGGCACTCGTCGGCCGGCATCCTCGGCTACTCGCACGCCGCCGGCGGCTACTCCGGCAGCCACGCCGAGTACGTCCGGGTGCCCTTCGGTGACGTGGGGGCGTTCACCGTCCCGGCGCAGGTGCCGGACGACTCGGCCGTGTTCGCCTCCGACGCGATGCCGACCGGCTGGATGGCCGCCGACTTCTGCGCGCTCAAGGGCGGCGAGGTGGTCGCGGTGTGGGGCGCGGGCGGGGTTGGCCAGATGGCCGCCCGGTCGGCGCAGATCCTCGGCGCGGAGCGGGTGATCGTCATCGACCGGCTGCCGGAGCGGCTGGCCACCGCCGCCGGCCGGCTAGGCGTCGAGACGATCAACTACGCCGAGACCGACGTGCTGGAGGCGCTGCGGGAGATGACGGCGGGGCGCGGACCGGACGCCTGCATCGAGGCCGTGGGCATGGAGTCGCACGACGTCGGCCCGGCGTACGCGTATGACCGGGCGAAGCAGTCGGTCCGGCTGACCACCGACCGGCCCACCTCGGTCCGGCAGGCGATCATGGCGTGCCGCAAGGGCGGGACGGTCAGCATCGTCGGCGTCTACGCCGGCCTGGTCGACAAGTTCCCGCTCGGCGCGGCGATGAACAAGGCGCTGGTGCTGCGGATGGGACAGATGCACGCCCAGCGGTACATCCCGATGCTGCTGGACCGGGTCGCCACCGGCGAGATCGATCCCGGCTACCTGGCCACCCACCCGATGACCCTCGAACGGGGCGCGCGCGGCTACGAGATCTTCGAGAAGAAGGAGGAGGGCTGCCTGCGTACCGTGCTGCACCCCCAGGCGGGCTGACCCGCCGCCGCGCCGCCGGGCCGGGTCCACCGCGAACGCGCGGGCCCGGCCCGCGGCGGCTCGGCGGGATCAGGCGGTGCGGCGCACGTCGGCGACGACGAAGCCGCTCGGCGGCAGGGCGGGCATCCGCCGCAGGTCGATCGCGAGGTCCTGCGGGGGAACCTTGTAGCGCATGGTCGTGGTCAGGTTGGTGACCGCCCGCTTCAGCAGCTCGATGGTGATCCACTCGCCGGCGCACCGGTGCCCGGTGTGGTGGTCACCGCCGCCCTGCGGCACCAGCGCGAACGGGTCGCCGCGCCAGCCGGCGAAGCGCTCCGGGAGGAACCGCTCCGGCTCGGGCCAGAGCGCATCGTGGTGGTTGGTGCCGTACAGGTCGAGCAGCACCCGCCGTCCCTGCGGGAAGTGGTACCCCTGCCAGTCGAAGGAGCGCCGCACCCGGGCGGCGGCGATCGGGAAGAACGGGTAGTAGCGGCGTACCTCCTGCACGAAGCACTCGGTGGCGGCGTCGTCGCCGCGGACCCGGTCGCGCCACGGCGGGTGGTCGTGCAGGGCGAGCGCGGCGAACACCACGAAACGGTCGACGGCGACCGTGGGACGCAGCACGTTGAGCAGCTCCACGGCGGCGATCCGGTGGGGAAGCAGTCGCCCCCGGTCGTCCCGGTGCTCGGCGATCACCCGCAGGGCGCTGCCCTCCGGGGCCGGCAGGACGCCCACGCGGGCGCGCTCGATGATCTCCCCGAGCCACCGCTGCGCGCGGCGCCGGTCGACCACCCCCCGCCAGTGCCGGGGCCCGAACGCGGCCGGCCCCTCGACCATCGCGCGCATCCAGGCGGTGCGCCGGGTCACCTCGGCGGCGGCCAGCGGCACGCCGGCCCAGGCGCAGACCGCCCGGGTCAGCAGCGGGGAGACCTCGTCGTACAGCGTCATTCGGCCGGCCCGTTCCCAGTCCGGCACCCGGGCCCGCCACTCGTCATCGAAGAGCTGGCCGAGCTGCCGGACCGCCGACGGCGTCATGATCGACATGAACATGGTCTTGCGGTCGCGGTGCGCCGCCCCGTCGAGGCCCTGCAC
>NZ_SMKJ01000281.1:0-9267 GCF_004348615.1 Micromonospora sp. KC207 | reverse complement strand
GTGTGGTGAGGCGGGTGGGCGTTCAGGAATGCCACAGCGGATCCACCGTGAACCCACATCAGCGAACACGAACGGCCATAGGCGCCTCAAGCTACCCGTCCGTCGGGCGCTGTCAAGAGCCGATCCGTCGATCGAAATCGGGCTGTGACAAGGGGATCGATGAGGTAAACGTTGTAAAGAACTCGGATGTTGGAAACTGTTGACTTGGTTTGGATGCGCGGGCACGCTGTGCCTTCATGCGGGATCGACAGGACAGCAGCTGGCAGGGCGACGGCATCTTCTACGGAGCCGACTACAACCCCGAGCAGTGGCCCGAGCAGACCTGGGCCGAGGACGTGGAGCTCATGCGCCGCGCCGGGGTCAACCTGGTCTCTGTCGGCATCTTCTCCTGGGCCCTGCTGGAGCCGGTCCCCGGCCGGTACGACTTCGACTGGCTCGACCGTGCGCTCGACACGCTGCACGCCGGGGGCATCCAGGTGGACCTCGCCACCGCCACCGCCAGCCCGCCGCCGTGGCTGGCCCACGCCCACCCCGAGACGCTGCCCCGCCGCGCCGACGGCACCATCCTCTGGCCGGGCGGCCGGCAGGCGTACTGCCCCAGCTCGCCGGTGTTCCGGGAGCGCTCGCTCGCCCTCGTCGAGGCCGTCGCCACGCGGTACGCCGCGCACCCCGCCGTGGTGATGTGGCACGTCTCCAACGAGCTGGGCTGCCACAACGTGCACTGCTACTGCGACGTCAGCGCGACGGCGTTCCGGGGCTGGCTGCGCGAGCGCTACGGCGACCTGGCCGCCCTCAACGACGCCTGGGGCACCACCTTCTGGAGCCAGCGGTACGGCGACTGGGCCGAGATCAACCCGCCGCGCACCGCGCCGGCCTTCGCCAACCCCACCCAGCAGCTCGACTTCATGCGCTTCTCCTCCGACGAGCAGCGGGCCCAGTTGCGCGCCGAGCGCGAACTGCTCAAGCGGCTGGTCGGCCAGCCGGTCACCACGAACTTCATGATCGGCATGGGCACCAAGTACATGGACTACTACTCCTGGGCCGGCGACGTGGATCTGGTCGCCAACGACCACTACCTCACCGCCGCCGATCCGCAGTCGCACGTCGGGCTGGCCTTCGCGGCCGACCACACCCGGGGCGTCGCCGGCGGCGCGCCGTGGCTGCTCATGGAGCACTCCACCAGCGCCGTCAACTGGCAGCCCCGCAACATGGCGAAGGTCCCGGGGCAGCTACGCCGCAACAGCCTCGCCCACGTCGCCCGGGGCGCCGACGGAGTGCTGTTCTTCCAGTGGCGGGCCTCCCGCGCCGGCGCGGAGAAGTACCACTCGGCGCTCGTCCCGCACGCCGGGGCGGACACCAAGGTCTTCCGCGAGGTCTGCCGGCTCGGTGCCGACCTCAAGGCCCTGGCCGAGGTGCGCGGCAGCCGGGTCGACGCCGACGTGGCGATCCTGTTCGACTTCGAGGCGTGGTGGGGCGTCGAGCTGGACTCCCACCCCAGCGTCGACGTCACGTACACCGACAGGGTCGCCGCGTTGTACGGCGCGCTCTGGCGGGCCGGCATCACCGCCGACGTGGTGCACCCGTCGACCGACCTGTCCCGCTACCGGCTGGTGCTGGCACCGACGCTCTACCTGGTCCGCGACGCCGACGCCGACGCCCTGCACCGGTACGTCTCCGCCGGTGGCACCGCCCTGGTGACGTACTTCAGCGGCATCGTCGACGAGCACGACCACATCCGGCTCGGCGGCTACCCCGGCGCGTTCCGGGACCTGCTCGGCATCCGTACCGAGGAGTTCTTCCCGCTGCGCGAGGGCGAGCGGGTCACCCTCGACGACGGCTCCGCCGCCGACGTGTGGACCGAGTGGCTGCACCCGGCCGGCGCGGAGGTCCTCGCCTCGTACGCCGACGGGCCGCTGCCCGGGGTCCCTGCGCTGACCCGGCACGCGGTGGGCGCGGGCGCCGCCTGGTACGTGGGCACCCGGCTCGACGACGCCGCCACCGAGCGCCTGGTGACCCGGCTACTGGCCGAGTCCGGCGCGCGGCCGGCCGCCGACGCCCCCCGCGGCGTCGAGGTGGTCCGCCGCCGGGGCGACCGGGGGAGCTGGCTGTTCGTCGTCAACCACACCGACCGGCCGGCCCGGATCGCCGCCACCGGCACCGAGCTGCTCACCGGCGCCCGCTGCGAGGGGGAGCTCGTCGTCGTCCCGGGCGAGGTGGCCGTGGTGCGGGAGGAGTCCGCCCAGCTGTCGGACACGCCGGGGACTCGCCCTGTGGAGGCCTCCTGATCTGGTTACCCTTCCGCTCGTCCGCGTCGAGGAGGTTCGATGCTCGCCCAGCAACGGCAGAGCGCCATCCTTGAGCTGATCCGACAGCGCGGCGGGGTGCGGGTCAGCCACCTGGTGAGCCGCTTCGGCGTCTCCGACATGACCATCCGTCGCGACCTGGAGGCCCTCGCCGAGCGGGGACTGGTCGACAAGGTGCACGGCGGGGCGACCCTCGCCGGCCCCGGGGCCGCCGAGGAGCCCGGCTTCGCCGCGAAGTCGATCCGCCAGCGCGACGAGAAGCGCGCCATCGCCGAACGGGCCGCCACCCTGGTCGAGCCCGGCATGGCGATCGCGCTGTCCGCCGGCACCACCACGGCCGCCCTGGCCACCCTGCTCGCCGACGTGCGCGGGCTGACCGTGGTGACCAACTCCATCCCCGTCGCCGCCGCGCTCTACCAGGACCCGCGCGCCGACCGGACGGTCGTGCTCACCGGTGGCATCCGCACCCCCTCGGACGCGCTCACCGGGCCGGTGGCCGAGGCCGCTGTCAGCGCGCTCAACGTCGACGTGCTCTTCCTCGGGGTACACGGGTTGAGCCTCCGCACCGGCTTCACCACTCCCAACCTGTTGGAGGCGGGCATCAACCGGCGGCTGGTGCGCGCCGCCCGGCGGCTGGTGGTGCTGGCCGACCACACCAAGTGGGAGACGATCGGGATCGCCACCATCGCCCCGCTGGCCGACGCGGACGTGCTGATCACCGACTCGGGGCTCGACCCCGACGCCCGCGCCCAGCTCGCAGAGCAGGTGGGCGACCTGTTGGTGGTGGAGGTGTGAGGAAGGGCCCCCTGTTAACGCCTACGGTAGGGAGGGGTCCCCCTCTCACCACTCGGGTGTTACCAACAACGCACACGGTGTGTTTCCCAGGCACCGCACAGGAGCGGCGGCTAGGGTCGGTCCGGTGAGCTGCGACGCTCCAGGGTGGAGCGCGCGCACCCGTCTGCGGGAGTGGCGATGGTCTTCAAGAAGATGTTGAGCGCGTTCGGTGTGGGCGGTCCCACGGTGGACACCGTCCTTGCGAACCCGAACACCCGGCCAGGTCTCACCCTCGACGGCCAGGTCAACCTGGTCGGCGGGGAAGCGCCCGCCGCCATCGAACAGATCGCCGTCGGCCTGGTCACCCGGGTCGAGGTCGAGGGCGGCGACAGCGAGTACGCGGGCATCATGGAGTTCCACCGCATGCCGGTGAGCGGGGCCTTCGAGCTCGCCCCGAAACAGCAGTTGTCGATCCCGTTCCAGCTTCCGGTGCCGTGGGAGACCCCGATCACCGACGTGTACGGGCAGCGCCTGCACGGAATGACCATGGGGCTGCGTACCGAGGTGGCGGTGGCCCGGGCCGTCGACAAGAGCGACCTCGACCAGGTGGCGGTGCACCCGCTGCCGGTGCACGAGCGCATCCTGGAGGCGTTCGCCCAGCTGGGTTTCCGGTTCAAGGGCGCAGACCTGGAGCGCGGCCACATCCTCGGGGTACGGCAGACGCTGCCGTTCTACCAGGAGATCGAGTTCTTCGCCGCCCCGCAGTACGCGCAGAGCGTCAACGAGGTCGAGCTGACCTTCGTCACCAGCCAACAGGGCATCGACGTGATCCTGGAGTGCGGCAAGCGGGGTGGCCTTCTCAGCGCCGGCCACGACGTGTTCGGCCGGTACACCGTCTCGCACGCCGACGCCGACCGGGTGGACTGGGCGCAGGTGGTCGACGGGTGGCTCAAGGAGACCATCTCGCGCTACGGCGGCCTGCGCGCCCAGGGCTCCGGAGCCCCGCCGGGGTACCCGACGCACGGCTACCCGACGCGCCAGGGCCACGGCCGGGGTCCCGGCATGGGCGGGATCGTCGCCGGGGCGGCGCTCGGCGCGGTCGGCGGGATGGTCGCGGGTGAGATGGTCGAGGACGCCGTCGAGGGCGACTTCGCCGAGGACTGGGGATTCGGCGAGGAGTAGCGGCCGACGTATCCGATTTCCATGTGCGACGGTGGCCCCCCGGGATTCCCGGAGGGCCACCGTGCTGCTCGGAGCCGATCAGGCCGGCGTCAGTGCCGGGCCTTGCGCTCCGTGCCGCTGCGGAAGTTGCTGCCGGCCTTGGCCAGGCCCCGGCTACCGAGGTAACCGATGGTCAGCAGCGTGATGAAGAACCAGGCCTGCGGCGCGCGGAAGATGTCCACGCCGACCGAGTTCTTGCCGACCAGGTACGACGCGGCCAGCACGCCGATCACGGAGGCGATGTAGACCCAGAACTCCGTGGTCGCGAACGACGGCTTGGTCTCCGTGCCCGGTGCCGCCATCGGTTCCTGGCGCCCGTCGTGCATCATCGGCATCGGCCGGGTGGGTGCCTCCTGCATCGCGCGGTTCTGCGCTTCCTGCGTGCGGTTCATCGGCCTGGTGGATGCAGCCTGCGTGCTCATCTTGTCCTCCTCAGGATGCGATGAGTCCTTACTGCGCTCCCTCGCCCCGCTACCGCGTTTCGGCCACGGCGCGGTTCACGTTCCTGGCGGGGGCACCCCCCGACTACCCGACTTCCCTGACGAGGTAACACCCGTCGGGGCCCGGATAGCAGCGTCGTCGCGGGATCCGGGGCGCGGGCCACGCGCCGCCGCGGCGCGACGAAGGCGGACCCCGCGCCGGCGCTCCGTCACCTCTGTGGCGCGATGCCGGTTTCCCGCTGGCCGGATTCGCGCTGGCCCGGATGCCCGGTGATGGCGATCTGGTGCGGCTGCCCGGCTGTGGGGCAAGTTTGGCTGCCCGGCGGTGGGGGCGGGTTTGGCGGTCCGGCGGCGGGGCACGCAGGAGCATTCCGACACTTCTGCGAGGTGATGGACGTGCGTGAGGACGACACGATGCGGGAGTCCGCCCGCAAGGCCGAGGAACGGATCGCCGGCGGCGTGTACGGCGAGGGGGCGCTCGACGAGGTCACCGTGCCGCAGACCGACGTGCAGCGGATCATCCAGGACGAGGACCCGGACGACCCGGCGCACGTCCGGATCGACCCGCAGGTGCTGCGCGACGGTGGCCCGACCCGGGGCCAGGGCGCGATCACCACGACCGGTGGCACGGCCGGCCCGGCGAGCGTCCGTCGAGTGGCCAGGCAGCCGGAGCGGCACCCGGGCAAGGTCGCCCCGACCACCACCGGCGACGCCACCACGGGTGGCCTGAGCACCCCGGCGGGCGGATCGACCAGCGACCAGTCCAGCAGCGCCGGCCGGGTCGGCAACTTCACCGACGAGTGACGGCCACGCCCATCTTGGACAGTTACCATCCACACCGGACGGTAACTGTCCAAGATTCGGGTCAGTGGCGGGACAGCGCGAGGACGCCCAGGCGCTGGGTGGCGCGGGTGAGGGCGACGTAGAGGTCACTGTGCCCACGCGGCGACTCGGCGACGATCGCGTCCGGGTCCACGACCAGGACGGAGTCGAACTCCAACCCTTTGGCCTGGGCCACCGTCAGCAGCACCACCCGGCTCTCCAACTCCGGGTGCTCGCCGACGGTCGCCTCGGGCAGCGCCGCGACCAGGGCGGCACCCAGCCCCTCGACCCGCCCGGCGGGCACGATCACCCCGAGTCTCCCGTCGGCCAGGCTGGCCGCCTCGGCGACGGCGGCGTCGGCCAGCTCGGCGGCCAGCCGCTTCTCGGCCACCGCGCGCTCCCACGGCGGCACCCCGCTCTGGCGCACCGAGCGGGGCGGGCGCAGCTGTGGGTCGATCTCGGCCAGCACCCCGGCCGCCACCGACATGATCTCGGCCGGGGTGCGGTAGCTGACCGTCAGCTCCTCCAGCCGCCACCGCTGCGCCACGTACGGCTCCAGCGCGTCCGCCCACGACGGCGTGCCGGCGAGCGAGCCGGTCTGCGCCACGTCCCCGACGATCGTCATGGACCGGCTGGGGCAGCGGCGCATCAGCAGCCGCCAGGCCATCGGCGACAGCTCCTGCGCCTCGTCGACGATCACGTGCCCGAACGCCCAGTTCCGGTCCGCGGCGGCCCGCTGCGCGGTGGTCAGCCCGTCGGTGGACTCCTGCCGCTCCAGCAGCCGGTCGGCGTCGAGCAGGTCGGTCACCCCGAGGATCTCGCCGCCCCCCGCCTCGTCCTCCACGTCGATCGACCGGGAGCCCCGGGCGATTTCCAGCACGCCCTCGGCGTACTCGCGCTGCATGGCACGGATGCGCTCCCGGCGGGCCTGGGCGGCCCGGTCGTCCTCGCCGAGCAGCTCGGCGGCCTCGTCCAACAGCGGCACGTCGGCTGGGGCCCAGCCGCCCGGCTCGCGGCGCAGCAGCGCCCGCTCGGCATCGGACCACCCGGGCGTGGCGGCGGCGATCCGGTCCGGGTCGGCGTACAGGTCGGCGAGTAGGCGCTGCGGGGTGAGCACCGGCCAGAGGTGGTCCAGGGCGGCCCGGACCTCGGGCTCCTCGCGCAGCTCCCGGCGGATCTCCGCGAGGTCGGCTTCCTCCAGGAGGTTCTCCCCGCCCAGCGGGTCCGCACCGATCCGGTCGGCGACCTGGGCGGCAAGGGCGTGCACGATCTCGACGTCGAAGACCGCGCGGGCCAGGTTGTGCGGCCGGCCGGAGCGGCGGGCCCGGTCCCGGGCCGTCCGAACGGTCTCCGGGGCCAGCGGCAACACCTCCCGCTCGATCTCGATCTCCAGCGGCTCGTCGGGCACCCGCTGCCGGTCGCGCACGGCCGCGGCCAGCACCTGCACCATCTCCGCCCGGCCCTTGAGCGCCGCCGCGCGCGCCGGCTCCGCCCGGCGGGCGCTGACGCCCGGGAACAGGTCGCCTGGGGTACGCAGCAACACGCCCGTCTCGGCCAGCGCCGGCAGCACCTGGGAGATGTAGCGCAGGAACGTCTCGTTCGGGCCGAGCAGCAGCACGCCCCGGCTGGCCAGCTCCCGCCGGTGGGTGTAGAGCAGGTACGCCGCCCGGTGCAGGGCGACGGCCGTCTTGCCGGTGCCGGGGCCGCCCTGGACGACAAGCGTCCCGGGCAGGTCGGCCCGGATGATCCGGTCCTGCTCGGCCTGGATGGTCGCGACGATGTCGCGCATCCGCCCCGTGCGGCCGGCGTTGAGCGCGGCGAGCAGGGACGCCTCGCCGGTCAGCTCCTCGTGCGCGGTGGGGGAGGCGGTGGTCAGGTCGAGCACCTCGTCGTTGAGGGCGACCACCTTGCGCTGCCGGGTACGCAGGTGCCGGCGCCGCCGTACGCCCTGCGGGTTGGCGGCGGTGGCCAGGTAGAAGGCGCGGGCGGCGGGGGCCCGCCAGTCCATCAGCAGCGGGTCGTAGTCGCCGCTGGTGTCGAAGATCCCGATCCGGCCGATGTAGTGGCGGGCGCCGTCGTCGGTGTCCAGCCGGCCGAAGCACAGCCCGTTCTCCACGGCGGAGAACTGCTCGACCTGCTCGGCGTACATCCTCACAGCGCTGTCGCGCTGGGACCGGTCCTGCTGGGTGCCGCCGGCTTTGCGCAGTTCCTCGGCGAGCCGGCGGGCAGACTGTTCCCGCATGCCGTCCAGCCGGCCGTAGAGCATGGAGACGTACTCCTGCTCGTGGCCGATCCCGTCGTCGTGCCGCAGCTCGTCGGTGCCCGCGGAGTGCCTTGACAAGCCTTCTCCCTTATAATTAAAATTGTGCCGGAACGGCATTTTGCGCGCCGTTCCTTTTTTGTGCCTGAATTGTCGAAGATACCGTGCGAGTGCCCCTCCGGCCAAGCGATCCGAGCGGGTCATGCCACCGGGTCGGGACGGAGTCGCACACATGCTGCTGGATGCCGGTCAACGGGTCGTGTTCATCGGGGACAGCATCACCGACTGCGGCCGGCGCGACAGCGCCGCCCCCTACGGTGACGGGTACATGAGCCTGGTCCGTGCGTTCGTCGACGCCCGGTACCCCGAGCGCGAGCTGACCTGGGTAAACCGGGGCGTCGGCGGCGACACCGTCCGTGACCTCGCGGCCCGCTGGGATGCCGACGCCGTCGCCGAGCGTCCCGACTGGCTTTCTGTGATGATCGGCATCAATGACATCTGGCGCGCGTTCAGCCCCGGCCGGGAGGCCGAGGCCGTCGGGATCGACGAGTACGAGCGCACCCTGCGTGCCCTGCTGCGCCGGGCCGTGACCGTCACCGGCTGTCGGCTGGTGCTGGCCGACCCGTTCTTCATCGAGGCGCACGTCGACGAGCCGCAGCGCGCCGAGACCGATCGGTATGCGGCGGTGGTGGCCGCCCTCGCCAAGGACTTCGACGCGGTGCACGTCGCCACCCAGGCGGCCTTCGACCGGGTGCTGGCGCACAGCCCGGCGAGCCGTTGGGCGAGCGACCGCGTCCACCCGGGGCTGCCGGGCCACGCGGTGATCGCGGACGCCTTCCTGGCCGCCCTCGGGGCCTGACGGCCGTCCGGTCCTGGCCGTAGGTGGCGAGCGCCCGCTAACCCGCCCGGCCTCCGTCGCCGCCTCAGGCGTCGGGGGTCAGCGTCGGCGGGTGCAGACCTTGCGGCTGGGGCCGATCGTGTTCGCCGAGCACCACCAGGGCGACCAACCGTGGGGCGTTAGTCGTTGGTACGGTCCAGCCCGTGCACCAGGAAGCTGGTGCCCGCTGGCGGCGGCTCGAACACGCTCGGCTGCCGCCCGGACAGCACCACGGGCCCGCTGGCCCCGACCGGGTACGTCCCGCGCAGCGCGATGTCGATCCGGTCGTCCCGCAGGCTCACCCCGCCGGGCGGGGTACCCGGGGAGGCGGCGGCCCGTGGGCTGGCCGACCGCCCGCCGGACGCACCCGGGCGGGGAGCCCCGCCCGAGGGCCCCGCGCCGGACGGGCTGGGGCCCGGTGGGGCGGAGGCCGAGGGTGCTGGGACCGGCCCCGGCTTCGTGCCGCCGACCCGGGCGACCCCGGCGACCACCGCCGCCGTGCCCAGCACCACTACGGTCACCCCGGCGAGCACCACGAGCGGGGTGAGCCGGCGTGGCGGCGGCTCACCC
>NZ_SMKJ01000280.1:0-9366 GCF_004348615.1 Micromonospora sp. KC207 | reverse complement strand
TTGCTGCGGCGGATGACCGGCCTGGGTCCCGCCGGGGTCGGCATCGGTTGGCGGCCAGAGATCACCGGTTTCGTGGCCGGGCTGCCCGGCCTACGGTTCGTCGAGGTGGTGGCCGAGGCGGTCGCCCCGCACGGGCCACCGCCGCCCGGGCTCGCCGCGCTGGTCGAGCGCGGCGTCACCGTCGTACCGCACGGGGTGAAGCTCTCCCTCGGCGGCGCGGAGCCGGTCGACCCGGCCCGGGTGGCCCACCTGGCGCGGGTGGCCGAGCTGGTCGGCGCGCCGCTGGTCAGCGAGCACATCGCGTTCGTGCGGGCCGGTGGCCTGGAGGCCGGCCACCTGCTGCCGCTGCCGCGCACCCGGGAGGCCGTCGCCGCGGTGGTGGCCAACGTACGCCGGGCCCGGGCCGAGCTGCCGGTGCCGATCGCGCTGGAGCCGATCGCGGCGTTGTTCGACTGGCCGGACGACGAGCTGGACGAGGCGGACTTCCTCACCGAGATCCTGGACGCGACCGGCGCGACGCTGCTGCTGGACATCGCCAACGTGCACGCCAACGCCCGCAACCGGGGTGCCGACCCGCTGGCCCTGCTGGACCGGCTGCCGCTGGACCGGGTGGCGTACGCCCACGTCGCCGGGGGCGCCGAGCAGGGCGGCTTCTACCACGACACGCACACCGACCCGGTGCCGCCGGCCGTGCTCGACCTGGTCGGCGAGCTGTGCGCCCGCCACCGCCCGCCCGCGCTGCTGCTGGAGCGCGACGGCCGCTGGCCGCCCGCGCCGGCGCTGCGGGCCGAGTTGGACGCCATCGCCGCGGCGTCCGGGTATCCGGCGGTGACGTGAGCGCGTCCGGTGCCGGCGGCGGCGACCTGGCCGCCAGGCAGGCGGAGCTGGTGGCGACGCTGGTCGCGGGCGGGCCGCTGCCGCCCGGGTTCGCCCCGGGCCCGGTCGACGCCGCCCGCCGCGCCCTGCTGCGCAAGCGGGCCGGCGACGTGGCCCGGCACTGGCCGCTGCTCGCCGCCGGCCTCGGCGGGAGCTGGTCGGTGACGTTCGCCAGTTGGGCGGCCGACCGGCCCACCAACGGCTCGCTGCGTGACGGCTGGGACCTGGCCCGGGAGCTGCACCGCCGGGGTGAGCTGCCGCCGCTGGGCGCGGAGGAGCTGGCGGCCCGGGAGGCGGCCACCCGCTACGACGGCGCGACGGCGCCACGACCGCGCCGGCTGCCCGCCCTGGCCCGCGTCGGCGGCACCGTCGCGGTGCAGCTCGCCGGCCGGGTACGCCTGGTGCGCCCGGCCCACCGGTAGCCGCCCCCACCGGGGTACGGCAGGATCGGCGTCATGGATCTGGGACTCACCGACCGGGTGTACGTGCTGACCGGGGCCTCGCGTGGGCTGGGCTTCGTCACCGCCGAGTGCCTCGTCGCCGACGGGGCCCGGGTGGTCGTCTCCGCCCGCGCACCCGAGCGGGTGGCCGAGGCGGTGCAGCGGCTCGGCGGCCCGCAGCGGGCGATCGGGCTGGCCGCCGACCTGAGCGACCCGGCCACCCCGCTGCGGCTGGTCGCCGCCGCCCGGGAACACTTCGGCCGGCTCGACGGCGCGCTGGTCTCGGTCGGCGGCCCGCCACCGGGCACCGCCGCCGGGGCGACCGACGCGCAGTGGCGGGAGTCCTTCGAAACCGTTTTCCTCGGCACCGTCCGCACCGCCCGGACGGTCGCCGCCGCGCTGACCGACGGCGGCGCGATCGGGCTGGTCCTGTCCACCTCGGCCCGCAGTCCGCTGGCCGGACTGGGCATCTCCAACGGGCTGCGCCCCGGCCTGGCCGGGGTTGCCAAGGACATGGCCGACGAGTACGGCCCGCGCGGCGTCCGGGTCGTCGGGCTGCTCCCGGGGCGGATCATGACGGACCGCAACCGGCAGCTCCTGGCCGCCACCGGGGACGCCGAGCGGGCCCGGGCCGAGGCCGAGGCCGGAATCCCGCTGCGCCGCATCGGCGAGCCCGCCGAGTTCGGCCGGGTCGCCGCGTTCGTCCTCTCCCCCGCAGCCGGCTACCTGACCGGGATCACTCTCCCGGTCGACGGCGGCGCGCTGCGCGGCCTGTGATGGCCGCCCCCGGAGGCGGCCCGGCCTTCCCGCCGGTCGGTGCCGGGCCGGGGCTTCCGCGCCCGTCCAGACAGGGGCCGGCGGCGGGCCGCCAGCGCCGGCCGACGCGCGAGGAACTGGTTGCAGCGGCGGACCGGACCATCCCGGACGTCATCGGGCCGGGGCTGGCCGTGCTCTTCGTCGGGATCAACCCCGGGCTCTGGTCGGCGGCCACCGGCTGGCACTTCGCCCGGCCGGGCAACCGGTTCTGGCCGGCGCTGCACCGGGGCGGCTTCACCCCCCGCCAGCTACACCCGAGCGAGCAGGACGCGCTGCCCGGCTACGGGCTCGGCATCACCAACATGGTGGCGCGGGCCAGCGCCCGGGCCGACGAGTTGACCGCCGCCGAGCTGGTCGACGGGGCGGCGATCCTGACGGCGAAGGTGCGCCGGCACCGCCCGGCGTGGGTGGCGGTGGTCGGGGTGACCGCGTACCGGATCGGGTTCGGCCGGCCGAAGGCGGCCTTCGGCCCACAGCCGGAGCTGCTCGGCGACGCCCGGCTGTGGGTGCTGCCCAACCCGAGCGGGCTGAACGCCCACTTCACCGCCGAGACGCTGGGCGCGGCGTTCGGCGAGCTGCGCGCCGGCAGCGCCGCCCCGGCCTGAGCGGGCCCGGGCCGACGGGGCCAGGCCGGCGGGCCCCCGCCCGACCGGTCAGTTCGCGGCGGCCGGCGGCAGCGCCTCGTCGGCGACGTAGCTGGCCATCGGCATCGTGATGATCTTTTCGGGACCGGTCGCATCCACGTACGGGGTGGGCGAGTCGGCCACCGCGAACTGGGTGCGGTACAGCTCGGCATAGAGGCCACCGACGGCGACCAGCTCCTCGTGCCGGCCCCGCTCGACGATTCGCCCCTCGTCGAGGACGAGGATCTGGTCGGCGTCGCGGACGGTGGAGAGCCGGTGGGCGATCACCAGCGCCGTACGCCCCGTCAGCGCCACCGCCAACGCCCGCTGCACCGCCGCCTCGCTCTCCGAGTCCAGGTGTGCGGTCGCCTCGTCGAGGATCACGATCGACGGGGCCTTGAGCAGCAGTCGGGCGATCGCGATGCGTTGCTTCTCGCCGCCGGAGAAGCGGTAGCCCCGCTCACCGACGGTCGTGTCGAGCCCGTCGGGCAGGGACCGGACCAGGTCGGCGACCTGCGCGCCGGCGAGGGCGGCCCAGATCTCGTCGTCGGTGGCATCCGGCTTGGCGTAGCGCAGGTTCTCGGCGATCGTCTCGTGGAACAGGTGGGAGTCCTGGGTGACCATGCCGATCTCGTCGCGCAACGAGGCGAGCGTGGCGTCCCGGACGTCGACGCCGCCGACCAGCACCTGACCGTCGGTGACGTCGTACACCCGGGAAATCAGCATGGACAGGGTGGACTTGCCCGCACCCGACGGGCCGACCAGGGCGATCATCTGCCCCGGCTCGACGGCGAACGAGACCCCCCGCAGCACCGGCTCGTTGACGGTGCGGTCGAGGGTGGTGACCTCCTCCAGCGAGGCCAGCGACACCTCGGCGGCGGCCGGGTAGCGGAACCGGACCTCGCGGAACTCCACCCGGCCGTTGCCGCGCGGCACGGCCACGGCACCCGGCTTCTCCTCGATGCCGGGGCGCAGGTCGAGCACCTCGAAGACCCGGTCGAAGGAGACCAGCGCGCTCATCACGTCCACCCGGACGTTGGACAGCGCGGTCAGCGGACCGTACAGCCGGGTGAGCAGCAGGGCGAGGGTGACCACGGTGCCGGCGCTGACGCTGCCGGTGACCGCGAGCCAGCCGCCGAGGCCGTAGGTGAGCGCCTGGGCCAGGGAGGCGACCAGCAGCATCGCCACGAAGAACGTCCGCGAGTACATCGCTGACTGGATGCCGATGTCGCGGACCCGCTCGGCCCGGCCGGCGAACCGGCGGGCCTCCACCTCGGGCGCGCCGAAGAGCTTGACCAGCAGTGCCCCGGCCACCCCGAACCGCTCGGTCATCGTGGCGTTCATGTTGGCGTTGAGGTTGTACGACTCGCGGGTGATGTCGGCCAGCCGCCGGCCGACCCGGCGGGCCGGGACGATGAAGATCGGCAGCAGGACCAGCGACAGCACGGTGATCTGCCAGGAGAGGGTGAGCATCACCACGGTGGTGAGCACGAGCTGGATGACGTTGCTGACCACCCCGGACAGGGTGGAGGTGAACGCCCGCTGCGCGCCCATCACGTCGTTGTTGAGCCGGCTGACCAGCGCGCCGGTCTGGGTGCGGGTGAAGAACTGCAGCGGCATCCGCTGGACGTGGTCGTAGACCCGGGTCCGCAGGTCGAGGATGATCCCCTCGCCGATGCGCGCCGAGTACCACCGCTGCGCCAGCGAGAACAGCGCGTCGGCGACAGCGAGGGCGGCGATGACCAGGGCGAGGCGGACCACTGTCGACCCGGCCTCCGCGCCGCCCCGGCTGATCGCGTTGATCACGTCGCCGGCGAGCACCGGGGTGGCGACGCCGATCACCGCGGCGATCACCACCGTGACCAGGAAGACGACGATGTCCCGCCGGTAGGGGTGGGCGAACTCGACGATCCGCCGGGCGGTGCCGCGGCTGAGCCGGTGGGCGGAGACTTCGTCCTGGTTACGCATCGACCGGATCATGCTCCAGCCGGCCATCCCGCCGTCGGACATCACGCGTCACCTCCGGGGTCGTGGTCGGCTCGGGCCGTCAGGTCGATTGTCCCGACGAGTACGACAACCTCGGCGGTAAGCCGATTCTTCCCGAAGAATCCTTACCCGCACCCCTCGGACGGGTGGCTACTCTCCCCGGCCGGCGAGGTCGCGGAGCCGGCGGGTCTGGGCCTCGCGCTCGGCTCGCTGCTGCTCGGCGTGGGACCGGCCGGCGGCACCGGCGAGCAGCGCCTTGATCTCCACCACCGCGTCCCGGGGGTGGGCGAGCAGCCCAGCGGTCAGGTCACGCACCGCGCCGTCCAACTCGGCGTTCGGCACCACCAGGGTGGCCAGGCCCAGCCGGTCGGCCTCGGCGGCGTCCATCCGCCGGCCGGTGGCGCAGATCTCCAGGGCGCGGGCGTAGCCGACCAGCTCGACCAGGCGCTTCGTGCCGGCCAGGTCGGGAACCAGTCCGAGGGTCACCTCGGCCATGGAGAGTCTGGCGTCGGCCGCCAGCACCCGCAGGTCGCAGGCGAGCGCGAGCTGGAATCCGGCGCCGATGGCGTGGCCCTGCACGGCCGCCACCGAAACGACGTCGGGCCGGTGCAGCCAGGTGAAACCGCCCTGGAACTCGGCGATCCGGTCGGCGCACTCCTGCTCGGGCAGGGTCGCCAGCTCGGCGAAGGAACCGGGGCCGGAGGCACCGGCCACCGACAGGTCGAGGCCGGCGGAGAACGCCCGCCCCTCGCCACGAACGACGACGACACGCACATCACCGGGCAGGTCCCGGGAGAAGTCGGCCATCGCACGCCACATCGCCGGGGTCTGGGCGTTGAGCACGTCGGGCCGGCACAGTGTGACGGTCGCCACCGGCCCGTCGCAGTCGAGTCGCACCCCGACCGCTCCGGGGGTCACCGGGCGGCCCGGGGGACGGCGCTAGTGAACGACGTCGGTGGGCGGGTCACGCCTTCTTGCGGCGCCGGGCACCGCCGCGCTGACGCAGCTGCACCCCGGACTCGGTGAGCACCCGGTGGATGAACCCGTAGGAACGGCCGGTCGAGGCCGCGAGCGCCCGGATGCTCTCTCCGCCGGTGTACCGCTTTACCAGGTCCTTGGCGAGCGTCTGACGCTCGGCTCCGACGATCCGGCGACCCTTCTCAGTGCTGGTGGCTGTGCCAGTGGCTGCCATGCTGAATCCTCACGTCCCAGACTGTGCGGTTCGATACGGTCCCACCTATTAGACCGCCTCGAACGATCATGCGCCAGATATCAACTATTCGCCAACCGACACGCTATGCAGTGTCGACTACCCGATAGGGTGACGTCGGCCGGTCGCCTTACCCCCTTCGGGCCGGACCGGGCCGGCGCGGCGGCCGTACCCTGCCTGGCGTACACCTGATCGCGGCCGCCGGCGCGGCGCTGGTGTAGCGGTCGGGAACAGGCCGAGCAGCCCGGTCCACGGGTCGGGCAGCACGAGCAGCCCGGCGGCGACCCCCAAGGCCACGGCGACCAGGTTGCGGCACCCAGGTACTGCCCGGCGGCGTTGTGGTAGGCGGGCGGCCATCCCGCCGTGATCCGGCTGGTCGGCCGGGTCGGCCACTGGCCGACACCGGCGGTACCCGTCGCGATCGGGGTGCCGGTCCTGACCTGTTCCGGGGTCCTCGCCCGCCTGAACCGTGCTCACCCGAACGCGCCCGCGCTGCTCACCCGTGCCCTGCTCGCTGGTGCTCACCTTGCGCCGAGTTCGCCTGGGCGCGCCGAGCAGAGAGTGACGCCGCGCCGCAAAAGGCGCGGAAAGTCGCATTCCGCCCGGGTCCTCGGCGATTTGCGGCCCGACTGACGGTCAGGCCAGCTCGACCAGTTCGAGAAGGTCGTCGCTCCAGGCGTCCTCGTCGCCGTCGGGCAGCAGGATCGCCCGGTCGGGCTTGAGCGCCAGCACCGCGCCCGGGTCGTGGGTGACCAGGACGATCGCCCCCGGATACCGGGCGATGGCGTCCAACACCTGCTCCCGGCTGACCGGGTCGAGGTTGTTCGTCGGCTCGTCGAGCAGCAGCACGTTGGCGCCGGAGCAGACCAGGGTGGACAGGGCCAGCCGGGTCTTCTCCCCGCCGGAGAGCACGCCGGCCGGCTTGTCCACGTCCTCGCCGGAGAAGAGGAACGCGCCGAGAATCTTCCGCAGCTCGGTGTCGCTCTGCTCGATCGCGGCGGCCCGCATGTTCTCCAACACCGTCCGCCCCACGTCCAGGGTCTCGTGCTCCTGGGCGTAGTAGCCCAGCCGCAGCCCGTGCCCGGCGTGCACCTCGCCGGTGTCCGGCTCCAGCAGGCCGCCGAGCATCCGCAGCAGGGTGGTCTTGCCCGCGCCGTTGAGGCCGAGGATGGCGACCCGCGAACCCCGGTCCACCGCTACGTTGACGTCGGTGAAGATCTCCAGCGACCCGTACGACTTCGACAGGCCCGTCGCGGTGAGCGGCGTCTTGCCGCACGGCGCGGGGTTCGGGAAGCGGACCTTGGCCACCTTGTCCGAAACCCGGACCTCCTCCAGCCCGGAGATCAGCCTCTCGGCCCGGCGGGCCATGTTCTGCGCGGCGACGGTCTTGGTGGCCTTGGCCCGCATCTTGTCGGCCTGGGCCATCAGCGCGCCGGCCTTCTTCTCGGCGTTGGCCCGCTCCCGGCGGCGGCGCCGCTCGTCGGTCTCCCGCGCCTCCAGGTACGCCTTCCAGCCCAGGTTGTAGACGTCGACCACCGAACGGGTGGCGTCGAGGAACCAGACCTTGTTGACCACCGACTCCAGCAGCGAGCCGTCGTGCGAGATCACGATCAGCCCGCCCTTGTGGTTGGCGAGGAACCCGCGCAGCCAGGTGATCGAGTCGGCGTCGAGGTGGTTGGTGGGCTCGTCGAGCAGCAGGATGCCGCCGCCGTTCTCGCCGGCGTCACGGAACAGGATCCGGGCCAGCTCGACGCGGCGGCGCTGACCGCCGGAGAGGGTGCCGATGGTCTGGGCGAGGGCCCGGTCGGGCAGGCCGAGGTTGGCGCAGATCCGGGCCGCCTCGGCCTCCGCCGCGTACCCGCCGAGGGCGGCGAACTGGTCCTCGAGCGCGCCGTAGCGGCGGACCAGCCGGTCGTCGGCGGCCTCGGCGAGCTGGACCTCGACCTCCTTCATCTGGGCCATCAGCACGTCCAGGCCCCGGGCGGAGAGCACCCGGTCCCGGCCGGTGACCTCCAGGTCGCCCGTGCGCGGATCCTGTGGGAGGTAGCCGACGGCGCTGCGCCGGTCGATCTGCCCGGCGTACGGCTGCCCCTCTCCCGCGAGCACCTTCAGCGTGGTGGTCTTGCCGGCGCCGTTGCGGCCGACCAGGCCGATGCGGTCGCCCGGCTGCACCCGCAGCGTGGTGTCGGACAGCAGTATCCGGGCGCCGGCGCGCAGCTCCAGGCCGGTGGCAGTGATCATGTCGGGGACTCGCTCTCGGGGTCTGGAAGGGCTGACTCAGGGCACGCGAAAGCGCCGGCGGGTCGGTGGTTCCCCTCGGCGCGGGGCGGTTCAGCCTTCGCAGAGCAGCACAGGACAAGTGTACCGGGCCGTCCCGCGCGCGCCGCCCGGATTACCAGTCAAGATCATCGGGTACGGATCCGTCGTCCGGACCCGGTCCGGTACCGCAACCACCAGACGTGACGAATCGGTGATCGGGGTCAACATGGAGCTGAACGAGAACGCGCGGATCGACACCAGCCAGGTGGACGACCGGCGGGGATCCGGCGGAGGCGGCGGCCTGGGCGGCATACCGATTCCGATCGGCGGCGGGCGCGGCGGCATCGTCGGCGTCGTCGTCGCGGTGCTGGTCGCCCTGGTGGGTGGCGGATTCGGCCTGAACGCGGCCACCAACGGCGGCGGCGGCGAGCAGGGCGACAACACCTCGCTGGAGCAGAGGTGCTCCGCCGACGACGCGCTCAAGCAGCTCGACTGCCGCAACACCCTGTACGTCAACTCGATCCAGGCGTACTGGCGCACCGCCCTGCCGGAGGCCTTCGGCGAGCAGTACCAGCCGTCGAGGACGGTCTTCTTCAGCCAGGGCGTCAACACCGCCTGTGGCCAGGCCGACTCCGGCGTCGGGCCGTTCTACTGCCCGGCCGACGACCTGGTCTACATCGACCTGACCTTCTACAACCTGCTCGCCGACCAGCTCGGGGCGCAGGGCGAGTTCGCCCAGCCGTACGTGCTGGCCCACGAGTACGGCCACCACGTGCAGGACCTGCTCGGCACCGAGGCGCAGATGCGCCGCCAGCAGCAGCGCGACCCGGACAACGCCAACGCGCTGTCGGTGAAGCTGGAACTCCAGGCCGACTGCTACGCCGGGACCTGGGCGAGAAACGCCACCGGCACCGCCGACGAATCCGGGCAGAAGATCTTCAAGAGCATCTCGGAGCAGGACGTCGCGCAGGCGATCGACACCGCCGAGAAGATCGGTGACGACGCCATCCAGCAGCGCTCGGGCCGCCCGGTCAACCCGGACGAGTTCACCCACGGCACCTCCGAGCAGCGCCGGCAGTGGTTCGCCAAGGGGTACGACACCGGCGACCCGAAGCAGTGCGACACCTTCGCCAGCCCCCTCTGACCCGCCCCGTCC
>NZ_SMKJ01000027.1:0-37605 GCF_004348615.1 Micromonospora sp. KC207 | reverse complement strand
GGGCGGGCGGGGGCGCCCGCCGGTCGGGCCGGTACCAGCTCACGCAGCAGTGCCGGCACCCCGTCCTGGCGGGTCCGCAGCGCCGCGGTGTCCAGGCGTACCGGCACCAGGGCCGGTTCGGTGCAGCGCAGCGCGGCGTCGAGGGCGTCGAGGCTCTCCTCCGGGGTCATCGGCGCCAGCCCGAGCCGGTCGATCCGGTGCCGGTCGGCCGGGGCCAGCTCGGCGCCCATGCCCTGCGGCCCGGACCACAGCCCCCAGGCCAGCGCGAGCCCGGGCAGTCCGAGCGCGCGCCGGTACCCGGCCAGCGCGTCCAGGAACGTGTTGCCGGCCGCGTAGTTGCCCTGCCCGGCGCCGTCGAGCAGGCCGGCCGACGAGGAGAACAGCACGAACGCCGCGAGGTCCAGGTGCCGGGTCAGCTCGTGCAGGTGCCAGGCGGCGTCCAGCTTGGCGCGCAGCGCGGTGTCCAGCTGTGCCGGGGTGAGCGTACCGATCATGCCGTTGTCGAGCGCTCCGGCCGCGTGCACCACCGCGGTCAACGGGTGGTCGGCGGGCACCCCGGCGAGCAGCTCGGCCAGCGCGGCCGGGTCAGCCACGTCGCAGGCCACCACCCGGGCCGTCGCGCCCAGCCCGGCCAGCTCGGCGACCAGCTCGGCGACGCCCGGGGCGGCCGGACCGCGCCGGCTGGCCAGCAGCAGCCGGGACACCCCGTGGGCGGTGGCCAGGTGCCGGGCGACCAGCCGACCCAGCCCACCGGTACCGCCGGTGACCAGCACCGTACCCGCGGGATCCCAGTCGACCGGCTGTTCGGCCGGGCGTACCCGGGCCAGCCTCGGGGCCAGCAGCATTCCACCGTCCAGCCGCAGCTCCGGCTCACCGGCGGACAGCGCGGCGCGCAGCAGGCACGTGGGCAGCGCCGCCTCGTCCAGGTCGAGCAGGACGAACCGGCCCGGGTGTTCGGCCTGCGCGGAGCGCACCAGGCCCGGCACCGGGGCGCCGGCCAGCCCGGCCGGGCCGGTGCCCCCCCGGGTGACGACGACCAGCCGGGACCCGGTGAACCGGGCATCGGCGAGCCACTCCTGGACCACGCCGAGCAGCCGGTGTACCGCCGCCCGCGCCGCCGGCACCAGGTCCTCCGCGAGGTCCGGCCGGACCGGGACCACCACGATGTCCGGGACCCCGGCCGCGGCCAGCGCCGCCAGGTCCGGAAAGGTCGGCGCGTCCAGCCCGAGCGGATCCGGCCCGAGCACCGCCACCGCCCCGGACTGGTCGCCCACCGCGTCCACCACGTCGACCGGCCGCCACTCCACCCGCAGCAGCGGCCGGTCCCGGCCGGCCCGCAGCGCCTCGGCGGGCACCGACCGGGAGCGCAGCGACGCCACGGACGCCACCGGCGCGCCGGACGGGTCGGCCAGGGTCAACGACGTCCCACCACCGGGGGCCGGCGAGATCCGCACCCGCAGCCGGGTGCCGCAGGCCGCGAACCGGCGTACCCCGGTCCAGGCGAACGGCAGGTGCAGCGAGCCCGGCTCCGCCTCCGCGGGGGTGTCGATCGCGTGCAGCACCGCGTCCAGCAGCGCCGGGTGCGGGTCGAAGCCGTCGGCCGCGGCGGTGGCCGGCAACTCCACCTCGGCGAAGGTGTCCGTGCCGCGCCGCCAGACCGCGCGCAGACCACGGAACGCCGGGCCGTAGCCGTAGCCTTCGGCGGCCAGCCGGGGATAGAGGTCGTCCATCGGGACCGGCCGTGCGCCCTCGGGCGGCCAGGTGGCCAGCTCGACCGGGGTGACCCCGGCGGCCGGCGCCAGGTGCCCGGCGGCGTGCCGGGTCCAGGTCGTGGCCACGGGCTCGGCCTCCGACCGGGAGTAGAACTCGATCGTCCGGCGCCCGTCGTCACCCGCCGCCCCGACAACGACCTGCATCGCGATGCCGCCCTGCGGGGCCAGGACCAGCGGGGTGTGCAGGGTCAGCTCCTCCACGCACCCGCCGCCGGAGTGCTCCACGGCGCGCATCGCCATCTCCACGAACGCGGTGCCGGGCAGCACGATCTCACCGGCGATGGTGTGGTCGGCCAGCCAGGGCTGGGTGGTGACGGACACCCGGCCGGTCAGCACGATGCCGGCCGAGTCGGCGACCCCGACCACCGCGGGCAGCAGCGGGTGGGCCGACGCCACCTGGCCGAGGGTGCCCGGGTCGGCGGACCGGGCCGGCGGGCTGAGCCAGAAATGGCTGCTCTGGAAGGGGTACGTGGGCAGGTCGACGCGGCGGTAGGAGTGTCCACTGTAGAAGGACGACCAGCGTACCGGTCCGCCCCGGGCGAACACGGTCGCCAGCGCGGCCAGCAGCGTCGCCCCGCCGGTGCCCCGCCGCATGGTCGGGGCGACCGCGATCTCCTCCCCGGCCAGCCCGTCGCGGGCCAGCCCGGTGAGCACCTGATCCGGGCCCAGCTCCAGGCAGGTACGCACGCCGAGGCCGGCCAGCGCCCGTACCCCGTCGGCGAAGCGCACCGGCTGGCGCACCTGGCGTACCCAGTACTCCGGGGTGCCCAGCTCCTCGGCGGTGGCCGGCCGGCCGGTCACGTTGCTGATCACCAGGAGCCGGGGCGGCGCGTAGCTCACCGCCCGCAGAACCCGGCGGAAGTCGGCCAGCATCGGGTCCATCAGCGACGAGTGGAACGCGTGCGAGACGCGCAGCCGGCGGCCCCCGCCGAACGCGGCGGCGACCCGGTCCACCTCGTCCCGCTGGCCGGAGACCACGACCGAGCGGGGGCCGTTCACCGCGGCGATGTCGACCCCGCCGGTCAGCCGGGTGCGTACCTCCGGCTCGGTGGCGGTCACCGCGACCATGGCGCCGCCGGACGGCAGGGCCTGCATCAGGCTGGCTCGGGCGGCGACCACCAGGCAGGCGTCGGCGAGCGACCAGACCCCGGCGAGGTGCGCCGCGACCAACTCGCCGATCGAGTGGCCGAGTAGTGCCTCGGGTGCCACGCCCCAGGACTCCAACAGCCGGTACAGCGCCACCTCGACCGCGAAGATCGCGCACTGGGCGTACCCGGTCTGCTCCAGCGTCGTCGCGTCGGTCCCCCACAGCGCGTCGCGCAGCGGCCGGTCCAGATGGACGTCCAGGTGGTCGAGCGCCTCGTCCAGAGCCTCGGCGTACACCGGGAAGCCGCGGTAGAGGTCCCGACCCATGCCCGGCCGCTGGGTGCCCTGGCCGGTGAAGAGCATGGCCACCCCGCCGGGCGCGGCGCTGTCCACAACGGCTCCGGCGCCCTGGGCCACGGCCGTCAGGCCGTCCCGCGCCTGCGTTGGATCACGGGCCACCACCACGGCCCGGTGCTCCAGCGCGGCCCGCGTGGTGGCCAGGGCATGGCCGAGGTCCGGCAGCTCGGCCCGGTCCAGCACCGGCAGCAGCCGACGAGCCTGCTCCCGCAGCGCCGCCGCCGACCGCGCGGAGAGCACCAGCGGTACGGCCGCCGGTGGGTCGTCGGGGGTATCGGTGCTGATGGGATCCGGGTCCTCGGCCGCCTCCAGGATCAGGTGGGCGTTGGTGCCGCTGACCCCGAACGAGGAGACCCCGGCCCGGCGCGGGCGATCGGTCCGCGGCCAGTCCCGCGCCTCGGTGAGGAGTTGAACCGAGCCGTCCGACCAGTCCACGTCCGGGGTCGGCTGGTCGACATGCAGGCTCCGGGGCAGCACCGCGTACCGCAACGCCATGATCATTTTGATCACACCGGCCGCGCCGGCCGCCGCCTGGGTGTGCCCGATGTTCGACTTGACCGAGCCCAGCCAGAGGATCCGCTCAGCCTCCCGGCCGTACGTGGCCAGCAGCGCACCTGCCTCGATCGGGTCGCCGAGCCGGGTGCCGGTGCCGTGCGCCTCCACCGCGTCCACATCGGCGGGGCGCAGCCGGGCATCGGCCAGGGCCCGCCGGATCAGCCGCTGCTGGGCCAGCCCGCTCGGCGCGGTCAGCCCGTTCGAGGCGCCGTCCGAGTTGATCGCGGTACCCCGGATCACGGCGAGGACCCGGTGCCCGTGACGAACCGCGTCGGAGAGCCGCTCCAGCACGAACAGCCCGACGCCCTCGCTGAACCCGGTGCCGTCGGCCGCCGCCGCGAACGCCTTGCACAACCCGTCCGGAGCCAGCCCGCGCTGCCGGCTGAACGCGGTGAAGGTGCCCGGCCCGGCCATCACCGCCACCCCGCCGGCCAGCGCCAGCGGGCACTCGCCACGCCGCAGTGCCTGGACGGCCAGGTGCACCGCGACCAGCGAGCCCGAGCAGGCGGTGTCCACGGTGAGCGTCGGCCCCTCCAGCCCGAACACGTACGCGACCCGGCCGGAGATCACGCTCGGCGCGTTGCCGGTCAGCAGGTAGCCGTCCAGCGAGCCGGGCGCTTCGGGCAGCCGGGGACCGTACTCCTGCGCCTCCGCTCCGATGAACACGCCGGTCGGGGTGCCGCGCAGCGCCGTGGGATCGATCGCCGCGCGCTCCAGCGCCTCCCAGGCGGTTTCCAGCACCAGCCGCTGCTGGGGTTCCATGGCCGAGGCTTCCCGGGGCGCGATGCCGAAGAAATCGGCGTCGAAGTGGGCGGCGTCCGGCAGGAACCCGCCGACCCGTACGTAGCTGCTGCCCGGCCGGTTCGGGTCCGGATCGTAGAGCCTCTCCAGGTCCCAGCCCCGATCGGTGGGGAACCCGGACTGCACGTGCCGGCCGTCGGCGACCAGCCGCCAGAGGTCCTCCGCGGAGCGGATCCCGCCCGGGTACCGGCAGCCGATCCCGATGACCGCCACCGGCTCCGCCGCGTCCCCGATGGCCGGCTCGACCGGCATTCCGGCATCGCCGACCGCCGCACCCCCCAACCGAGCGCACAGGTATCCGGCCAGCTGCGCCGGCGTGGGGTGGTCGAACGCGACGGTGACCGGCAGGTCCAGGCCGGTCTCGGCGACCAGCCGGGCGTGCAGCTCCACCGTGGCCAGCGAGTCCAGGCCCAGGTCGCGGAACGGCACGGTCGGGTCCACCGGCTCGACCGTTACCGGCATGACCTCGCGGAGCACGGCGGTGGTGTGCTCCTGGACCAGCCGGTGCAGCAGACGCTCCCGCTCGGCGGCGGTCAATGCGGTCATTGCGG
Organism: Micromonospora sp. KC207; assembly: GCF_004348615.1. Classification (NCBI taxonomy): domain Bacteria; kingdom Bacillati; phylum Actinomycetota; class Actinomycetes; order Micromonosporales; family Micromonosporaceae; genus Micromonospora; species Micromonospora sp. KC207. The sequence goes on along the minus strand of NZ_SMKJ01000027.1, from coordinate 32,483 downwards.
TCAATTCGGCGATCGCGGCCTCGTCCATCGCGCCACTCCCATCGTCGTTCGCGGTCATCACCAGGTGACCGGCAGCCGAGCGGGGCCGCGCACGATCACGCCGTACTTCCACCGCACTCCGGCCCGCCCCTCGGCCAGCCGCAGCCCGGGCAGCCGGGTGAGCAGTTCGGTCAGCGCCTCCTGCAGCTCCAACCGGGCCAGTTGGGCACCGATGCAGTGGTGCGGCCCGTGCCCAAAGGCCAGGTGCGGGTTGTTGCGCCGGGTCAGGTCGATGCGCTCCGGATCGGCGAAGACCTCCGGGTCCCGGTTGCCGGCGGCCAGGGCGGGCAGCACCGGGTCGCCGGCGCGGACGACCACGTCGCCGAAGGCGACGTCGGCCAGCGCGTAGCGGGCGAACATCGCGGCCGTGTTGATCGGGACGAAGCGCAGCAGCTCCTCGACCGCGGTCGGCATCAGCTCCGGCGAGCCGCCCAGCAGGGCGAGCTGCTCCGGGTGGGTGAGCAGGGTGAACACAAAGCTCGGCAGGCCCGAGGAGACCGTCTCCACGCCGCCGGTGAGCAGCCCGGGCCCGGCGATCGAGATGAGCTCGTCCTCGGACAGCTTGTCGCCGTTGTCCCGGGCCCGCACCAGCGCGCCCAACAGGTCGTCGGTGGGCTCGCGGCGACGCTGCGCGACCAGCCCGGCCATGTAGTCGCCGAGCGCGTCGCCGAGCTCGAAGAACACCTCGCGCTTGGCGGTCGCGTCGTCGGTCAGACCCTCGGTCCACTCCCGAAAGATCTGGTGGTCGGCGAAGGGTACCCCCAGCAGGTCACAGATCACCGAGACCGGCAGCGGGCGGGCGAACTCCTCGACCAGGTCGGCTGGCGGCCCCTTGGCCACCATCGCGTCGACCAGGCGGCGGGCCCGGTTCCGCACGTCGGCCCGCATCGCCTCGACCCGCCGCGCGGTGAACGCCTTGCCGACCAGCCGGCGCAGCCGGGTGTGGTCCGGCGGGTCCATGCCCATGATGCCGTCGCCGTCCAACTGCCGGCGCAGCCTCGGCTGGTCCAGTCCCTGGGCGATGGCCCGGCTGAACCGCGGGTCGGTCAGCACCACCTTCACGTCGGCGTACCGGGTGGCCAGCCAGGCCGGTTCGCCGTACGGCAACTGCACCCGGCTCATCGGCTCGTCCCGGCGCAGCGTCGCGTACAGCGGCGAGCTGTCGATCTCGTGCATCTCGAACGGATAGTCGCGGATCGGACCGCCGGAGACCATCAGACCTCCTTGAGATGGGGCGCGTCGAAGGTGCGCTGCGTGTAGGAGAGGGCGGACAGCAGCTCGGTCGAGCCGACCGGGTCCCGGCGGCGCAGTTCCGCCAGGCCGCCGAGCGGCAGGTTGCCCAGCCGGGTCCAGCGCAGGGTGCCGTCCTCGTCCAGGTGGCTGCGGCTGCGCCCGGCGTTGTCCGGGTGGATGCAGTAGGGCACGTCCAGCAGCCCGCGCCGGAACGCCAGGACGATGGCCCGCCCGAGGTCGGGGGCGCCGTCCAGCACCGCCTCGACGATCGCACGCGCCTCCCGGTAGACCTGGCCCCCGGACGCCGCGGGGGCCGCCGGCCGGGGGATGGCCCGGGCGGTCGCCGCGGCGTGCTCCAGGGCGGCCACGTTCTCCGCGATCGTCGGGATGCGGTACGCCTCGGCGACCGTCTTGACGATCAGCCGCTGCGCGCCGCCGGCGACCGCGAGCCGCACCGCCTCGGCGAACAGCCGGCGCGCGCCGGCCGGGGTGCGCGGTGCCAGGCCCATGTAGGCGTACACCACCACGTGGGTGTCCGCGCCGGGCAGCAGCTCGGCGCAGAGCCGGCGCAGCGCGGTCACCGCCTCTAGATCCTGGGCCGGGTTGGTCTGCTGGGCGTAGCTGACCGAGATGGACCGCAGCCCTATCCGGTGGAAGAACAGCGCCTCCAGCACGCTGATCGCGACCAGTTCGCTGGGCGGGCAGAGCTGGCCCAGCATGCAGCCGCCGAACGTCTCCAGGTGCGGCTCCACCCCGTCCTGGCGGGTGGTCAGCAGCAGCTCGCAGGCGGCCGCCCAGTTCGCCACCGACTCGGCCAGCGGGGTCCGGCCGTAGGGCAGGCAGTACGACACCGGGCCACCCTCTGTGGCGTGCAGGCCGGCCCGGATCAGCGCGGCGAAGATGTCCAGCGGCCGGGCGGACCCGTGGCGCACCTGCACCGGGAAGTCCTCGGCCAGCACCCCGTCCAGCACCGCCCGGGTGGTGTCCACCGGATGGTTGACGATCGGGTACCCGTTGAGCGCGATTCCCTGGCGCAGCGCGTGTCCCGCGGCGTCCAGGTCGCCGACCCGGGTGTAGCTGTCCAGCGTGATGGTGCCCACCGTGGCGGCGTCCGCCTGCCGGGTGGCCAGCAGCCCGGCGCGCATGAGGGTCGGGGCGGCGAAGCCCATCCGGGGCTGCACCACCAGCGCGCCCCGGGCGTGCCGCCAGCGGACGAAATCCCCGAAGTTCACGGCCGGCCCACGGCGACCCGGCCGGCCACGAACCGCCGGAACGACTCGATCGCGTCGGGCCGGTCGTCGTAGACCGCGTCGAAGCCGGCGTCCCGCAGTTCGGCCACCCGCTCGGCCCGGTGCTCGCCGGAGACGCCGAGCTTGCCGCCCAGCACGATGGGCATGCCGGCCAGCCCGGCGGCGCCGCGCAGCTGCCCGATCACGCGCAGCCCGTCCTGGTAGCCGTGGCCGTTGACGCTGCTGAGCACGACCAGCGCGGGCCGGCGGATCCGGCATTGCTCGACCAGCAGCCGGTCCGGCACGCACGGGCCCAGGTTGGTCACCTCGAAGCCCAGCTCCTCGACCAGCATCTGGAGGAAGACCAGGTTCCAGGTGTGCGCGTCCGAGGCCATGCTGCTGACCACCGCGGTCGGGTGGCCGTCACGCGACGCCGCGGGGTGCGGGTCGAGTCGCACGGTCGACGTCACGATGGGGCTCCCTTCGACAGCGGTACCCGGCGCGGCTCCAGCCGGGACACCGACACCACCTCGCCGTTGCGGACCGTCACCTCGGCCGGAGCCGGGCGGCTCAGGAAGCCGAGCAGGCTGGCGGTGATCCCGTACGCGCCGACGTTCGGTATCCGCACCACGTCACCGGCGGCGAGGATCGGCACCTGGACATCCCGGCCGAGCAGGTCCCCGGGAGTACACAGTGGACCGACGAGGCTGGCTCGCTCGGTCGCGTCGGCGCCGTCCAGGCACACCGCCATCGGCAGCAGCCGGCCCAGGCCGGAGAGTCCACCGATCGCGTTGATCCCGGCGTCCACGATCACGTAGGTCTGCCCCCGGCCCCGCTTGACGTTCACCACGCCGCACAGCAGCGTCCCGCACCCGGCGACCAGATAGCGGCCGGATTCGCAGGCCAGCCGGGGGGTGCCGGTACGCCACCGGGGCAGGTTCAGGTCGAGCAGCCGCTCCAGCTCGGTACGCAGCTTCGGGTAGACCACCGGGGCGCCCGGCACCGCGTACGGCGCGGCGAACCCGCCGCCCAGGTCCAGCAGCTCCAGCGGCAGGCCGGAGTCGACGGCCAGCCCGGCCGCCAGCTCGACCACCTGCTCGAACTCGGCGACCAGGTTGGACTCGTCGCCGGCGTTGCTCATCGTGAAGAAGTGCGCGCCGACCAGCCGGGCCCCGCGGGTCGCGCGCAGCTCCGGCAGCAGCGCCGGCAGACTCTCCAGATCCAGGCCGAACTGGGACGGCCGGCCCATCATCCGGATGCCGGTGGCGGCCCCGGCCGTGGTGCAGTTGATCCGCAGCAGGCATTCGGCCACCGCGCCGTACCGCTCCGCGACCGCGCCGATGCGCCGCAGATCGGTCGGTGACTCGGCGGAGAACAGCCGGACCCCGCGGGCGATCGCGACGGCCAGCTCGGTGTCCGTCTTGCCCGGTCCGGTGTAGAGGCACTCCCCCGCGGCGTACCCCGCGGCGAGCGCGGCGTCCAGCTCGCCGGTCGAGCTGATCTCGGCGCGGCAGGCCGGTCCGGACCCGTCCCGCAGCGCGCCGGCCACGTCCGGGTGCGGGTTGGCCTTCACCGCGTAGAAGAGGTCGAATCCGCTGGGCAGGGCGGCGAACAACCGGGACCGGGCCTCGGCCACCCGATCCAGGTCGTAGACGTAGAGCGGGGTACCGAATCGCTCGGCCAGCTCGCCGGCCAGCTCGTCCGGGCCGGTCATCGGGCCGCCCTCGCCCGCAGCTCCCGGATGGCGTTCTTGCCGTGCGCGGTGAGCGGCACCTTGTCCACCACGTGGCACACCGCCGGTACCTTCGCCGGCTCCAGCCGCTGGGCCAGCTCGCGCAGCACGGCGTGCGGCGCCAGATCGGCCTCGACGTAGACGGCCAGGTCGAGTTCGCCGGTCGGGGGCACCGCGGCGGCGGCGCGTACCCCGGGAATGTCCATCGCGGCCGCCTCGATCTCGAGGGTGCTCATCCGGATGCCCTTGCGCTTGAACATGTCGTCGGACCGCCCGGTGAAGTAGAGGAACCCGTCCGCGTCCATGTGCCCGTAGTCGCCGGTGTGCAGGCGCCGCACGCCCGTGACCGGATCGGGCCGGAAGGTACGCGCGGTCAGCTCCGGGTCGCCCCAGTAGCCGGGCATCACGTGCGGGCCGGACACCACGATCTCGCCGATCTGGCCGGGCGGCAGCGGGCGGCCCTCGGAGTCGATGACCGCCACGGTGGTACCGGGCAGCGGCCGGCCGACCGCCCCCAGCCTTGCGCCGTCCTGCTCCGGCGGCATGATGGCGATCCGCTTGCACTCGGTCTGGCCGAACTGGCGGACCACCCGGGCGCCGGGGAACGCGGCGCGCAGCCGGGCGATGGTGGTCGCGGACAGCGCGGCACCGGTGTTGGTGAACATCCGCACGGTGTCTTGGGCCGGGGCGGTGAATTCCCGATCCACGTGGGTGAGGATCATCGTGGCCAGCGACGGCACTATCGGCACCACCGTCGCGCCCACCTCGCGCATCCGGGCAAGCAGCACCGGATCCGCCTCGGCGCCGGCGAATACCAGCTCGGCGCGGCCGAGGCAGCACAGCAACACCTTGTAGAGGCCGTAGTCCCAGGACATCGGGAACCGGCAGAAGACCACGTCGTCGCCGCGGTAGCCGAGCACCGCCTGGATCGCCCGGGACGCGAAGGTGAGCTGCGCGTGCGGCCCGATGACGCCCTTCGGCGTGGCGGTGCTGCCGGAGGTGTACATCAGCACCGCCACGTCGTCCGGGGCGACCCGGACCGGATCGGCGCGGCCGGCCGAGCGCAGCCGGCGCACCTGCGTCCACACCTCCGCCGCGTCGGCCTCGGCCAGGAACATCCGGGGCTGCGCGCCGGCCAGCACGGAGCGCAGCTGGAACGGCTTCATCGCGGGATTCAGCGGTACGAACACCGCGCCCCGACGGGACACCCCGAAGAACATCGCGACCAGCTCCCGGGTCGTCGGCCACTGCACCGCGACCCGGTCGCCCGGCCGCACGCCCCGGGATTCCAGCCAGGCGGCGACCGCGTGGCTCCATGCGGCGAGTTCGGCATAGGACCACCCGCCGGCGGCGTCGCGTACCGCGGGGGATCCGGCTGCGGCGGCGGCCGCGGCGTCCAGTAAAGAGTGCACTGTCGACTCATCGGACAAGGGCTTCAACAGGTCCAACGCAACGCTCCCGAGCAGGCCCGCAAGCGGGAAAAGACCGGTGACTTTCGGCAAGCTACCGTGGCGGCCGACGGGCGCCACACCCCTACTAGGCGTCCACTACGCGTCCCCCTATGCCGCGCCGGATCCGGTACCGGCCAACAGCTCCCGGGCCCGTTCGGCCAGGCGCGTTCGGTCGATTTTCCGGTTGCCGTTCAACGGGAACTCGGTCATATGCCGGTAGTGTCGGGGAATCACGCCGTCCGGCAGCAGTCCGCGCAGCCGGCGTACCAGATCCACCACCGGCACGGGGGTGCCGGTGTAGAACGCGAACAGCTCGGTGCTGGCCGGCCCCGGGACGCCGACCGCGACCGCGTCGTACGCGCCGCAGGCCCGCAGCGCGTGCTCCACTTCGGCCAGCTCGACCCGCTGGCCCTGGACCTGCACCTGGAAATCCCGCCGGCCCAGGTAGAGCAGCTGGTCCCCGGCGACCCGTCGGACTCGGTCACCGGTGCGGTAGAAGCGCCGCCCGGCCCGGTGCAGGAACCGGCCCGCCTCGTCGGCCGGGTCGAGGTATCCGGCGGCCAGCTGCGGGCCCGCGACGCACAGCTCGCCCTCCCGGTCGTCCCGCTCGCCGTCGTCGCCGAGTAGGAGCCGGTCGTGGCCTTCGTGCAGGACGCCGATCGGCACCACCCCGTTGACCGCCAGGCGCTCGGAGTCCGCACCGGCCCAGCGGTGCGCGGTGACCGTGATGGTGAGTTCGGTCGGGCCGTACAGATTTTCCAGTGTGGAGTGTGGCGCGGCGCGTTGCCAGTCGGCGGCGTCCCGGCACTGCAACGCCTCGCCGGCGAAGAAGCTCCACCGCAGCCCGGCCAGCGCAGCCGGGCTGAGCCCGCCCATCCGGCGGACCAGGTCGATCGCGCTCGGCGTGGAGAACCAGACGGTGACGCCGGCCCCGGCCAGGAACGCGGGGAGTTCGCGGTACGCCGGCGCGGGCACCGCCACCGCGGTGGCTCCGGCGCCCCAGGCGGAGAACAGGTCGAACAGCGCGCAGTCGAAGTTGAGCTCGAAGGTCTGCGAGAACACGTCCTGCGGGGCGAAGTCGTAGCGCGCGTCCAGCTGCCGGAAGTAGTGCGCAGTGTTCCCGTGGGTGATCCGCACTCCCTTCGGCCGGCCGGTCGATCCCGACGTGAACAGGATGTACGCGACGTCGTCCGGCCGCACCGGCACCGGCCGGTCGAGGGCGCCCGCCGCGGCCGACCCGATCAGCGCCCGGTGCCGGCCCGGGGCCAGATCCGGGGCCAGGACCGCGGTCGGAGACCGCTCGTCGAGCAGCTCCGGCAGCAGCCGGCACCCGGACTCGTCGACGACCAGCGCACCGACCCCGGCCGCGGCCAGCAGTTGCCGGGTACGCGCCGGCGGGAAGTCCGGCCGCAGCGGCACCACGGTGGCCCCGGCGTACAGCGCGGCGAGCGTACCCACGTATCCGGTCACCCCCTTGTCGGCGAGTACCCCCACCGCCCGCGCCCCGGTGCCCGCCAGGGCTCCCGCCCAACGCAGCGCCAGCTCGTGCACCTCCGGGTAGCTGGCGCACCGGTCACCGACCCGGATCGCGGGTTCCCGCCCGGACCGGGCCAGTCCCCGCAGGAACCGGGCGTAGAGCGGCTCGCTGGGCGTTTCGGCCATCTCGACCTCCGTCATGAATAGGGGTTCCGCCGCCCTGCCCCGCCGGTAGCGTCCTGGATCGAGCCGGTCCGGCCGGTCCGGCCGGACCGCCATCGCCGATCGGAGCGACGCATGTGGGACAACCGGTTCGCGGAGTTGCTGCGCGGGCATCTGCCGTTCCTGTCGCCGGACGAACCGCTGGAGCAGGACGCCCGGCTGCGTGACTTCGGCCTCGACTCGCTCGCCACGGTCGAGTTGCTGGCCGAGTTGGAGCGGGAGTACCAGGTGCACTTCGCCGATCAGGCGCTGTCGCTGGAGACCTTCGCCACCCCGGCAATCCTGTGGAAGACGCTGTCCGGACTGACCGGCGCCGCCGGGTGAGTCACCCGGCGACCGCGCTGCGGCGCCGGGGCAGCAGGGCCAGCCTCGGGTTGACCGCCAGCACCTGGAAGTTCCGGGTGGTGGCGGGCACCCGGCCGAAGAGGCTGTCCGGCCCGGCCACGCAGACCGTCCCGACGGACAGCCGGCGCAGCGTCGCCAGCACGGCCGGCCACCGCATCGGGTGGTCGAAGCCGTCCAGCAACATGGCCCGGATCCCCTCTCCGGTGCGTACCACCGACCCGTCCTGGTCGGCCACGACGGCCGTTCGCGGGTCCGCGAACGGCAGGTCACCGAGCACCTCGTCCTCGGCCTTGCGGCGCAGCGCGCCGAAGGCCGCCGAGTGCATCGGCGGGCGCATGGCGTAGAGCGGCAGGCCGCCCGCCCGGCGGACGCCGGCCTCGAACCGCTCGACGGCGCGCTCGCGCAGCGACACCATGGCGAAGTCGTCGTCCAGGTAGCAGGAGATGTCGTACCACTCGCCGCGCGCGCCGAGATCGGTCAGCACCTCGCCCAGCCGCTCCGCCGGGGTCCGCACCACGGAGACGGTCACCACGTCCCGGTGCTCGGTGGCGAAGAACTCGGCCATGCACCGGGCCAGCCGGGCGGTCAGCCAGATCGCCTCGTCGGCCGGCAGCGCCCCGACGAACGCGGTCAGCGGCTTGCCCCCGAAGCTGGGTCCGGCACAGACATCGGCCTGTACCCCGAGTTCGTCCCGGGCCCACTGCGCCAGGGCCAGGCAGCTGACCAGGAAACCGACCTGGGCGTACTCGCTGTAGTCCCCCTCGGCCTCGCTGAACCGATCGATCAGCGAGTAGCCGAGCCGGGCGTCGGCGATCGCGACCAGTCGCCGCGCCGCCGGGTTGGTCACCAGAAAGCGGCCCACGTCGGGGAACCGGGTCGGCCCCATCCCCGGAAACACCATCGCGGTCGCCGTGCGCTCGTCGTCCACTGTGTACGCCCTTCGGCTCTAGCCGCGGAGCCCGTGGAGGAAGTCGACCAGGACGCGGTGGAAGCGCTCCGGCTCCTCCAGGTGCGGCAGGTGACTCGACTCCGGGAAGATCTCCCACCGGACGTCCGGGATGTGCTCCTGGTACGGGCGGACGGTGGTCGGGGTGGCCTCGTCGTACCGGCCGGAGATGACCAGCGTCGGAACCGCGATGTCGGCCAGCCGGTCGATCACCGACCAGTCCCGCAGCGTCCCGGTGACGTGGAACTCGCTCGGCCCGTTCATCACCGAATACACCGTCGGGTCGTTGCTGGTCTCCAGGAACGAGGCCAGGTAGTCCGGCGGCCACGGCACGACCCGACAGACATGCCGGTCGTAGAAGACCCGCATGGCGCGGTGGTACTCGTCGCTGTCGGTGGTCCCGGCGGCCTCGTGCCGGCGCAGCGTGGCGTCCACGTCCGGGGGCAGCGCGGCCCGCAGCACCGCCATCTCCTGACGCCACAGAACGTACGAGGCGGGCGCGTTCGCGATCACCAGGCCGCGAAGCCCCGATGGTCGGCCCGCGGCGTGGCAGGCGGCCAGCATCCCGCCCCAGGACTGCCCGAACAGCACGTAGTTGCCGGCCACGCCGAGCCCGTGCAGCAGGTTGTCCAGCTCGTCGAGGAACAGCCGCGGGGTCCAGAACTCCGCGCCCCGGTCGCTCAGGTGCGTCGAGCCGCCGTTGCCGAGCTGGTCGTAGTGCACCACCGGCCAGCCCGCCGCGGCCAGCGAACACAGGCCGAGCAGGTAGTCGTGGCTGCTACCCGGTCCACCATGGACGGTGACCACGGCCGGAGCCGGGGTGTCCAGCGATCCGGTCACCCGGTACCAGGTGCGGAACTCACGGTAGGGCAGCCAGCCCTTGGCGTCGGGCGCCACAGCCACACGACATCACCTCACCGGAGAAGCCAGAGTCCGCCCGACCGGGCCACCCGGACCTGTCTAGCCGGGGCGTCGACCGGCCCACCAGCCCCTATGGGGTCGGCCGGTCGACGCCCCCTAACCCGGCCGCGCACTGGCCCGGACCCGGCCGGAGCGTGGTTACGCTGGCCGCCGTGCGAGTCATGTTGATGGTCTTCCCGACCAGGACGCATATCTACGGCGTCGCGCCGATCGGCTGGGCGCTGCGGGCGGCGGGGCACGAGGTGCGCTTCGTGGTGCAGCACAACCCGGCCGAGGTCGAGCCGTTCCTGGAGACCGGCCTGGACACCATGTGGTTCGGGGACGACTTCGACCTGGCCCGGCACCGGCGCGCGGCCCGGGGGCTGGACAGCGAGGGCGGCATGGACTCGGCGTACAAAATCTCCGAGAGCCGGCCGGAGAAGTACACCGACGACTACATCCGCACCGTCTACGACATGTGGGCCTGGGCCCTCCACTGGGCGGCACCCGAGTCCTTCCTGGACGATGTGCTGCCCTTTGCCCGATGGTGGCGACCGGACCTGGTGCTCTGGGATCCGATCGTCTACGCCGGGCCGCTGATCGCCCAGGCGGTCGGCGCGGCGAGTATGCGGATGCTGATCGCGGCGGACCAGACCGCCCGGATCTCGTTCCAGTACCGGGACCTGATGCGCCGGGTGGATCCGGCCGGCCGGGAGCCGGACCCGCTGGTGACCTGGATGTCGCAGTGGCTGGACCGGCACGGCTGCGCGTTCGACGAGCGGCTGCGGTTCGGGCACGCCAGCATCGACCCCGGGCCGGCGTGCATCCGGTACGACCTTCCCGTCAACTACGTACCGGTCCGGTTCGCGCCGTTCAACCGGCCGCTGCCGATGCCGGACTGGCTGCTGGAGAAGCCGGCCCGGCCGCGGATCTGCGTGACCCTCGGCGTCTCCGCCCGGCAGGTGCACGGGCAGGAGGAGACCTCGGTGGCCAGCCTGCTCGACGGGCTGGCCGACCTGGACGTCGAGGTGGTCGCCACGCTCAACGCCGAGCAACTGGCCGACGTGCCCCGGCTGCCGGACAACGTCCGCGCGGTCGACTTCGTGCCGCTCAACGAGCTGCTGGCCGGCTGCGCGGCGATCGTGCACCAGGGCGGCGGCGCGACGCTGGGCAACGCGGTGGTCAACGGGGTACCGCAGCTCATCATCCCGGGTACCACCTGGGCCGAGCGGGTCTCCGCGCTGGCCCAGGAGAAGCGCGGTTACGGCCTGTTCCTGGAGCTGGAGGAGGTCACCGCCGAGGCGGTCCGGCACCGGGTGATCCGGCTGCTGGCGGAGCCCTCGTTCCTCGCGTCTGCCCGCGAGGTACAGCAGGAGATGCTGGCCACCCCGGCCATGCACGACATCGTTCCCGAGTTGGAACTCGCCGCGGCTCGGCACCGTGGCGCCTGATCGAGTGGAGACCGCCGTGTTGAGTGTGGTTATTCCCACCTACAACGACGCGCACTGCCTGGAACTCACCCTGCGCTCGCTCGCCGGGCAGACCCTGCCGGCCGAGCTGTTCGAGGTCATCGTGGTCAAGGACGGGCGGCTGAGCGGCTACGAGGGCATCGAGCGGCACGGTCCGGGCCTCGACCTGCGGGTGGAGACCCTTCCGCAGCGCCGGGGGCGGTCCGGCGCCCGGAACGCGGGCATCGCGCTGGCCAGCGGAGCTACGGTGCTGTTCCTGGACAGCGACTGTTACGCCGATCCGCAGTTGCTCGCCCGGCACCACGCGTTCCACACCGAGCGGACCGACCCGCACGTGCTGCTCGGCAACCGGCACGAGATCGACTGGCCACACCTGGCGCTGCTGCTGCGGGACGAGCCGATCCCACCGGACCTGCTCGCCGCGCGGCACCAGGACATCAAGTTCGCCGGCCTGGACCCCGCGGAGATCGCCGGATACATGCAGACCCCGTGGCTGTTCGCCCACTCCAACAACGCCTCCCTGCCCCGGAACCTGCTCACCGCGGTGGGCGGTTTCAACGAGGAGTTCGGCAAGCGCTGGGGCTGGGAGGACCTGGAGCTGTTCTACCGGGTGTACCAGCACCTGGACCGGCACGCCGAGGCGTTCGAATACGACCTCGACGCGGTCTCCTACCACCTCCTTCAGCACCGCGACCAGAACAAGTACTACGAGGAGATGTTCGAGAACAGGCCGGTGCTCCGGCGGTTGCACCCCAACATCGACTGGGAGTTCCAGTCGATGCGGTCGTCGCCCGAGGTGTCCGCGAAGGTCCGCTACTACCGCGCGGTCATCGAGCAGTGCGTCAAGGCCGGTACCGGCCGGCTGGCTCCGGTCTGGCCGTGGCTCGCCCGGAAGCTGCCGTCCACCGGCCAGATCCTGTTGATCGGTACCGGGACCGGCGAGGTGCCGGTTCCCCCGGACGCGTTGACCTTCGACTACCAGGCACCGCCCGGATCGGGCAACTACCACCTGGTCGGGGTCAACATCCCGGCCGGCGGTGGCGCGCTGGACCGGGTGGTCAGTGTGGACTTCTGGCGCTGCCTGCAGTGGTACGACCTGTGCGACTTCCTCCACGAGGCGACCCGGGCAGCCGCGCAGGTGCTGCTGGTGCACACCGCCGGCGCCGAGGTACCGCACGACGCGATGCGCACCCCCGCCGAGATCGACTACCTGCTCCGGGCCCTCGCTCCGGCGTTCCAGGTGACCGTGGACCACGCCGGGTCGGGGATCACCGGGATCACCGTACGCCGGCGGCCGGCAGGCTGACTTCCCGGACCCGCCGCTGCCGCCTACGGGCGATCGCTTGGTCCCGCGACACGTTCGCCAACCGACATACAGTCAATGGCGTCTATAGGATCGCAGGCATGCGTGCGGGCGAAGGCGTGCTTGTCCAAATCCTCGGATCGGTCCGCATCTGGCGCGACGGGCAGGAAATCGGTCTCGGCGCCACCAGCAGGCGGACCGTCCTCGGCATCCTGGCGCTGGCCAACGGGCAATCCGTGCATAAATCCGACATCGCTGATTCGCTCTGGGGCGAGCATCCGCCGGCCAGCGCCGCGAACGTGATCCAGACGCACATCAAGCACCTGCGCCGGCTGCTAGAGCCGCACCGGCCGGCCCGTTCACCGAGCAATATCCTGCCGTCGATGGGCGACGGGTACGCCCTCTGCCTTTCCGACGGCAAGCTGGACCTGGCCCGGTTCCGCAGCCTGGTCGCGACGGCCATGCAGGTCCGCGCCGAGGGCGACGAGCAGCGGGCGGCCGCCCTGCTCGCCGAGGCGCTGAGGCTATGGCACGGCCCGCCACTCGCCGACGTTCCGGCGCTGGCCCGGCACCCCAAGGCGGTCGCGCTGGAGGTGGAGCGGCGCAGCGTGCTGGCCCGGTGCGGTGACATGATGATCAATGTCGGGATGGCCGCGGACGCCCTGCCGTTGCTGGAGGAGGCGGCCGCCGCGCAGCCGCTGGACGAGGACGCGCAGGCCCGGCTGATCCGCGCCTACCACGCAGTCGGGCAGCGCGGCCGGGCGTTCGCCACCTACCACGCCACCCGGCGCCGGCTGGCCGACGAGTTGGGGGTGGATCCCGGCCTGAACCTCGCCTCCACGCACACCGCGCTGCTGACCGACGCCGCCCCGGCCGCACCAGCCCGGCCGCCCGCGGCGCATTCGGTGCCGGCTCAACTGCCCGCGGACATTCGCGACTTCACCGGCCGGGTGAGCGAGCTACGCGAGCTGGACACGCTGCTGGACGAAAACGGCCCAGGTATGCCGATCTGCGTGATCTCCGGTACCGCCGGGGTGGGCAAGACCGCGTTGATTCTGCACTGGGCGCACCGGGCCCGGGCCCGCTTCCCGGACGGCCAGCTCTACGTTGACCTGCGCGGCTACGACCCGAAGCAGCCGGCCTCGGCTGATGACGTGCTGGTCCGGTTCCTGACCGCGCTCGGCGTGCCGGCCGACAGCATCCCGCTCGACCTGGAGGGCCGGGCCGAGCGATACCGCACCGAGATGGCCGACCGGCGGGCACTGGTGGTGCTGGACAACGGCGCCAGCCCCGACCAGATCCGGCCGCTGCTGCCCGGCGCCCCCTCCTGCGCCGTGCTGGTCACCAGCCGCAGTAGCCTGGCCGGCCTGGTCACCCTGCACGGCGCCTACCGGCTCAGCCTGGACCTGCTCACCACCCAGGACGCCACCAGCCTGCTCCGCCGCTTGATCGGTGCCCGGGCGCAATCCGAGGAGCAGGCCACCGCGGTGCTCGCAGAGCAGTGCGCCCGGCTGCCCCTGGCGCTGCGGCTCGCCGCCGAGCTGGCCAGCACCCAGCCGACCACCCGCCTGGCCGATCTGGTGCGGGAGCTGGAGGATCAGCGGCGCCGGCTGCGGCGGCTGGACGCCGGCGGCGACCCCCGAGCCGCGGCCCGGGCGGTCTTCTCCTGGTCGTACCGGCACCTCCCGGACCGGGTGGCGACGGCGTTCCGCCGCGCCGGCATTCACCCCGGCCCCAGCCTGGAGCCCTACGCGATGGCCGCGCTGAACGATGCCGACCTGCCCGCGGCTGACCAGATGTTGGCGCAGCTCACCCGGGCCCACCTGGTCCAGCCGGCCGGCGTCGGGCGGTTCGGCATGCACGACCTGTTGCGCGCGTACGCGGCCGAGCTGGGCGAGGCGGAGGACACCGCGGCCGACCGCGCGCAGGCGACCGGCCGGCTCCTCGACCACTACCTGTTCACCATCATCGTCGCGATGGACCTGCTGCACCCGGGTGACCGGCACCACCGGCCCCAGGTGGCAGATCCGGGAACCCCCGTGCCACCGATGCCGGACCCCGCCCAAGCGCGCGGCTGGTTGGACGCCGAGTTGCCGACGCTGACCGTGATCTGCGGGTACGCCGCCACCCACGACTGGCCGACACACGCGATCCGGTTCTCCACCGCACTCTTCCGCTACCTGGAGTCCGCCCCCTACGCCGACGCGCTCACCATCCACACCCACGCCCTGCACGCCGCCCGCCGGATCGACGACACCGCCGGGCAGGCGCACGCCCTGACCAACATCGGCTCGGTGCACCGGCTCCAGGGCCAGTACCGGCCGGCCATTACCCATCTGGAAAGAGCGCTGGCCCTTCACCGGCAGACCGGGGACGGCTACGGCATCGCGCGTACGTTGTCGCACATGGGCATCGTCTACGAGCGGCTGGGCGACTACCGGCGCTCCGTGCGCTACCAGGAGCAGGCGCTGGCCGCGTACCGCCAGATCGCCGACCGGTACGGCGAGGCCGGCTCGCTGATCAACCTGGGCACCGCGAACGGCCACCTCGGCCGGCACGACTTGTCCAGCGAGAACCTTCAGGACGGGCTGACCATCTTCCACGAGATCGGGGAACGCAGCGGCGAGGCGATCGGCCTGGCCAACCTCGGGGACCTCTACAACCAGCTGGGCCGACACGACGAGGCGGCCGAGCACCTGGAGCGAGCGCTGGTGCTCTTCCGCGAGCTCGGCCACCGCTACGGCGAGGCCACCACACTGGCGAACGCCAGCGCCGCCCAGGTCCAGATCGGCCGGTACGAGCAGGCCCGGGAGAACCTCGAACAGGCCCTGACGATGTACCGCGACCTGGGGCACCGCTACGGCGAGGCGAGCGCGCTGAATGGGCTGGGCGAGCTACTGCACGCCACCGGCCGGCCGCACGAGGCGCTGTACCACCACAACGCCGCGCTGACATTGGCGGTGGAGACCGGCGACCGGGACGAGCAAACCCGCGCCCAGCACGGCATTGACCGCGCCCGGCAGCCGCGGCCCGGCGATCCGGGCTGAGGCCGCTTCAGACCTCCTGGGTCACCGGCCACACCATCGCCTCCGATGTCGTGAAGCGTAGAGAACTCCACGATCAGCGGTCTCACCCGCTTCTTTCGCCTCAACACAGGCCGAGCATCCCGCAGATTCCCTGATCAGGGCCCTACTGCCCGACTACGCAAAGGCCCTGTTCTTTCGGGTAGGCGGCATACGCCCTCCGCGCATATTCAGCAGCGCCCGCTCGCTGAACGAGAAGAACTTACCCCTGAGGGCTATTCCAAGCGCGGTTCTTCGAGATGTCTGCGTATTCGGCGCCAGCAACCGCCCGCCAGAGATAGATGTGGCCAGGCTTCGTGTGTCACCTTGGTTGTGCACAAGCACCCGGTGGGTTGCCGACGAGCAAACGGAGACTGCTGGGGCGCGGCGACGCCGGCCGACGACGCCCGCTGCGGGAGACGGCCGAGTGCCGCATCGGCGTGGTGGTCGCCGGCAGCGACCCGTTCTGGACCCCCGGCCGGGCACGAACCGCGCCCAGGTCACCGTCGACCTCTCGGCCAACACCATCCAGTTCCCGGTTGTCGGTGGCGCCGCCGCCCTCGGCTTCTGACCGGCTCTCGGCCGGCCGTGCGGGACAGCGCGCGGCCGGCCGGGTCGGTATCGTCGCGGCCCATGATCTCGGCCGGGGAATTCTGCGGGGAACTGCGCCGGCGCCGGGTCGGATTCGTCACCGGCGTGCCGTGCTCCTACTTCAACGGGCCGATCGCGCTGCTGGAACGGCAGCCGTCGGGGTACGTCGCCGCCGCGAACGAGGGCGCCGCGCTGGCCATGGCGGCGGGCGCCGAGTTGCGCGGAGTCCGCAGCGCGGTGCTGGTGCAGAACTCCGGGTTCGGCAACCTGGTCAACCCGCTCACCTCGCTGCTCGACGTGTTCGCCGTGCCGGTGCTGGTCTTCATGAGTTTGCGCGGCTGGCCCGATCCGGACGGCGACGAGCCGCAGCACGCCGTCATGGGCCGCACCGGGCACGCCCTGCTCGACGTCCTCGGTGTGCCGCACTGGACGCTGCGGCCCACGGTGGACAGCCTGCGTGACCTGCTAGACCGCGCCGACAACGCCCGCCAGCAGGGCCGGGCGGCGTGGATCCTGGTGCCCAAGGGGTCGGTGGGCGAGGCGCCCGGTGAGCCCGGCCCCGAGCCGGCGTTCCGGCGGCGCGAGGCGCTGGCAGCGCTCCTACCGCACGTCGAGCACGACATCGTCTACGCCACCACCGGGTTCATCAGCCGCGAGCTCAGCGGGCTGGCCGACCGCCCGCTGAACTTCTACGTCGCCGGCTCCATGGGCCACGCCCTCGCCCTCGGACTGGGCACGGCGTTGCACGAGCCGCGCCGGCGGGTGATCGTGCTCGACGGCGACGGCGCCGCGCTCATGCACCTGGGCACCGCGGCGACCGTCGGGGCGTACGCACCGCCGAACCTGCTGCACGTCGTCCTGGACAACCACAGCTACGAGTCGACCGGCGCGCAGCGCACCACGTCGGCGTCGATGCGTTGGACCGATCTCGGCCGCGGGCTCGGCTACCGGACCGTCGCTGAGTGCTCCGACGGCGACGCCGTCCGCGGCACGCTGCGGGCGATCGCGGCGCAGGACGGGCCGCACCTGGTGGTCGTGCACATCGGCGCGGACCGTGCCACCACGCCGCCGCGCGTCACCCGGCTGGGCACGCCGCCGGAGCTCGCGGCACGGTTCCGCGCGGCGGTGGCGGAACCGGACTGATCACGGCTGTCAATACCGGAACATCTTCCTGCAATTGTGGACCTAAATCGTCACGACATCTTCTTCCGCCATTAGCACCGGAGTAGCGTCCCAGAAGTCGGCCCGCTTATCGAGAAACTCGGGGGATGAATGCAGCGAACGACGTATCCATCATTCCGGGAGACACTGGCCGACTCCGGCCTGGTGAAGGTCGCCGGGGTCCATTCCGCGCTAGGTGGACTGCTCGCGCAGGAGGCCGGTTTCCCGGCGCTGTGGGCGTCCAGCTTCGAGATCTCCGCGGTGCGTGGGCTGCCCGACGCCAGCCTGCTCACCATGACCGAGTACCTGCAGGCCGCCGCCGACGTGCAGAAGGTCGCCGGGATTCCGGTGATCGCCGACTGCGACACCGGCTATGGCAACAACATGAACGTGGCCCACATGGTGCACGAGTACGAACGGGCCGGCATCAGCGCGATCTGCATCGAGGACAAGGTCTATCCGAAGATGAACAGCTTCGCCGGCACCAATCAGGAGCTGATCGAAGCGGAGGTCTTCGCCGGCAAGATCGAGGTCGCCCGGCGGGCCCGGTCGGACCTGCGGTCCTATTTGATCGCCCGAACCGAGGCGCTGATCTGCGGCCGGGGCGTGGACGAGGCGATCGCGCGCTGCCACCGGTACGCCGACGCCGGTGCTGACGCCGTGCTCATCCACTCCCGGCAGCCCAGCAACGCCGAGATCCTGGAGTTCCTGGACCGCTGGCAGCGCCGGTTGCCGGTCGTGGTGGTGCCCACCACGTACCCGGACTGGCACGCCGACGACGCGGCGAAGGCCGGCGTGAACGTGGTCATCTACGCCAACCAGGGTTTGCGGGCGATGATCAGCGCGCTGCGCCGGACCTACGGCTCCATCCACGACCTGGGCGCCGCCGACCACCTGACCGCGGACATCGCATCGGTGGGGGACGTCTTCCGGTTGCAACGCCTCGAGGAGTGGCAGCACCTCCAGCCCTGAAACGGCGGTCGACATGAACGGCAGACAGCAACGCCTCTTCATCCTGGGCACGTCACTGGTCCCGCCCATCGCGGTGCTGGCCGCCATGGTCTTCCTGTGGGGCCGGCTGCTCCGCTGGTCCGACGTGCTCGTCTTCGCGATCATGTACGTCATCTGCGCCTTCGGGGTGACGACCGGCTACCACCGCCTGCTCACCCACGGCTCGTTCAAGACGTCGCAGCCGATCCGGCTCGCGCTGACCGTGGCCGGCGCCATGTCGGGACAGGGCCCGCCGATCACCTGGGTGGCCCACCACCGGCGCCACCACCGGGTCGCCGACAAGGAGGGCGACCCGCACAGCCCGCACCTGGGCGACGGCACCGGCCTGCGCGGCGCGCTGAAGAACCTGTGGCACGCCCATCTCGGCTGGCAGCTCGACCCGGAGCTGACCTCCGACCCGATGCGGTACTGCCCGGACCTGGTGCGGGAGCGGGCGATGCGCCGGATCAGCGCCTGGTTCCTGCCCATCGTGCTGGCCGGCGTGCTGCTGCCCGGCCTGCTCGGCCTGCTCATCACCGGCACCGCGACCGGCGCCCTGACCGGGGCGCTGTGGGGCGGGCTGGTCCGGCTCTTCCTGGTCAACCACATGGCGTACGCGGTGAACTCAATTTGCCACTACTTCGGCCGGCGGCGCTTCGCCACCATCGACGAGTCGCGCAACGTCATCTGGCTGGCGCTGCCCTCGTTCGGCGAGGCGTGGCACAACAACCACCACGCGTTCCCCAAGTCGGCCCGGCACGGGCTGCACTGGTGGGAGCTGGACCCGGCCGGCGGCCTGATCCTGCTGCTGGAACGGCTGCACCTGGCCCGGGACGTGGTCCGCGTCGATCCGCGCCGGCTGGCGCTGCGTGAGCGCGGCCTCAGCCTGGTCGGCGAATCCCCGGTCGACTGACATGGAGCTCTGGGAGGCGCTGACCCGCCGGACGGGTCACGGCCGGCTGCGGGCCTGGACCGGGAGCGGCTTCGCCGAGATGACATGGGGCGAGGTCGCCACCGAGGCGGCCGGTGTCGCCGCCGGGCTGCGCCGCGCCGGCGTGCACCCGGGGCGCACCGTGGCCGCGCTGCTGACCAACACCCCGGCCGCGGTGCCCGGCCTGCTGGGCATCTGGCTGGCCGGCGGCACGGTCGCCTCGCTGCCGGTGCCGGCGCCGGGGATGGACCGGCGGGCGTACGCCCGGGACGTCGCGGACCTGGTCGGCCGGCTGGACGCGCCGCTGATACTGGCCGACGAACGGCTGCTGGACCTGCTGCCGGCGGTGCCGCGGTCGCGCTCGTGGCAGTCGCTGCGCGGCGACGGCGGCGGGTGGACCGGCCGGGAGCCGCCCGGTGACGACGAACCCGCGTACATCCAGTTCTCCTCGGGCAGCACCAGCGCGCCCAAGGGCTGCGTGCTCACCGCCCGGGCTATCGCGGCCCAGCTCGAGCTGATCGTGGACTTCACCGGCGGCCGGCCGGGGCACGAGGTGGTGTCGTCCTGGCTGCCGCTCTCGCACGACATGGGCATGTTCGGCTGCCTGCTGGTGAGCTGGGCATACGACTACCACCTGGTGCTGTCCTCACCGGAGCGGTTCACACTCGGGCCGCGCACCTGGTTCGGCGACATGGCCGAGCACGGCGTGACCATGACCGCGGGCACGAACACCGCGCTCTACCTGGCCACCCGGATGCAGCGCTCGGCGCCGCTGCCCGGCCCGTTGCGGCTGAGGACGTGCATCGTGGGCGCCGAGCGGGTGGACGTCACGACCCTGCAGCAGGCGGTGCGGACGTTCGGGCCGCACGGGCTGGCGGCCGACGTCATGCGACCCGCGTACGGGCTGGCCGAGGCGACGCTGGCGGTCACCGCCTGCCGGGCGCGCGCGCCCGCCGTGGTCACCGTGGACGGGCTCGCGCTGGCCGGTGGTGAGCTGGCCGACGTGGCGCCGGACGATCCGGTGGCGGTGCCGGTGGTGTCCACCGGGCCGCCGTGCCGTGGCGTCACGGTGGACGTCGAGGAGCCCGGCCGGCTCTCCCCGATCCGGGTGTCGTCGCCCAGCTTGGCCTCCGGATACTTCGCCGACGAGGAGCGCACCCGGGCGACGTTCACCCCGGACGGGCTGCGCACCGGCGACCTCGGGTTCCTGCGCGACGGCGAGCTGTACGTGGTGGGCCGCGGCGACGACGTGCTCACCGTCGCCGGCCGCAACGTGCACGCCCACGAGATCGAGGCCCGCATCGACGACCACCCGGCGGTGCGCAAGGGCTGCGTCGTGCTGCTCGACGTCCCGGCGGACGGGTATCGCGAGCTGGTCGTGCTCGCCGAGCTGCGCCGCCGCGACGCCGACCACCGCGCCTTCGCCGAGCAGGCCGCCCGGGTCGTGCTGACCCGGGCCGGGGTGACGCTCGACCGGTGCGTGTTCGTACCCAAGGGCACGCTGCCCAAGACCCCGAGCGGCAAGATCCAGCGGTTCCGCTGCCGCCAGCTCCTGCACCAGCACGCCCTGGAGCCGCTGGCCCACGTCGTGCTCTCCGACTGACCCTCTTCCCGGAAAGGCCCCGCCATGATCATCACGTTCGACGAGATATCCGCCCGGATCCGCAAGGCGGCCCGCCGCCGGGGCGGCGACCTGGTCCTCACCGCGGACTCGGATCTGTCCGAGCTGGGACTGTCCAGCCTGGAGATCGCCGATCTGGTGTACGGCCTGGAGGATAGCCTGGACATCGTGCTCGACCCGGCGCAGGCCGCCAACGTGCGCACGGTCGGCGACCTGGTGGCGCTGGCCAACGCGGCGGCGGAGCAGCGGGCATGAGCACGGCCGCGTACGCCGGCGCCTCCCCCGCGGCGATCGGGCACCACTACGACCTGTCCAACGACTTCTACGCGCTGTGGCTGGGCGAGTCGATGGTCTACAGCTGTGCCCGATGGGCCGACGCGGCCGGAGACGGCCTCACCCGGGCACAGACGCGCAAGCTCGACTACTTCGTCGAGCAGACCCGGGCGGCCGGCACCCGCCGGGTGCTCGACGTCGGCTGCGGATGGGGCACGCTCGTCCGGCACCTGGTGGACCGGCACGGCGTGGCGCGGGCGACCGGGCTGACCCTGAGCCCGGCCCAGGCCCGGTGGTGCCAGCAGCACCCGGCGCCGCGCACCGACGTCCGGGTGGAGAACTGGGCCACGCACGAGCCGGGCGAGCGGTACGACGCGATCATCTCGCTGGGCGCCTTCGAGCACTTCGCCCGGTACGGCATGACCCCCGCGGAGCGGCTCACCGCGTACCGCGCGTTCTTCGAGCGCTGCCGCGGCTGGCTGCCCGCTGGTGGCCGGCTCGGCGTGCAGACCAACATCAAGGGCAACAATCAGCGGCTGGACCGCCGGACCGTCCGGGACATGCTGTTCATCGTCGACTCGATCTTCCCGGAGTCGGTGCTGCCGGCCCTCGACGAGGTGATCGTCGCGGCGGCTGGCCGGTTCGACGTGGTGTCGGTCCGCAACGACCCGGACGACTACGCCCGCACCTGCGCCGCCTGGCTGGACCGGCTCACCGGGCAGCGCGACCGCGCGGTGGAGCTGGTCGGCGAGGACCGGACGGCCGAATACGAGCGGTACCTGTCGTCGACCGTCCAGCACTTCCGTCGCCGGCACCTCGGGCTGGCCCGGATCGTCTTCGAGGCGGTCTGAGCCCCGGTCAGGCGAACGCCGCGACCAGGCCGGCGTGGTCGGAGGGCCACCGGCCGGACGGCAGCCGGCCGACGCCGAGCAGCGTCACCGCGCCGGCGGTCAGCTCGGTCCCCCGGTGCATCACGTAGTCGAGCCGCTGCCACACGTCCGACGGCCCGGCGATGTCCGCGCGCACCCCGGTGAAGCCGTCCGCGTCCCCGTTCGCCTCGGTCCACGCGTCCCGGAAACCGTGCTTGCGCAGCAGGCGGTACGGCTCGTCGTCGGGGACGGCGTTGAAGTCGCCCAGCACGATCGCCGGGACCCCGGCCGCGTCCAGCACGTCGATCAGTTCGCCGACCTGGGCCAGCCGGATGTCCGGGTCGAACGCCTCGAAGTGGGTGGAGACCACCCGCAGCGGACGGTCCCCGACCCGGACGTCAGCCCAGGCGAAGCCGCGGGTCTTGATCGCCACCAGACCGGATGGCACCGGCATCTCGATCCGGGTCCGGTAGATCTGCTCACCGGCCGCGCCGACCGAAAGGTCGGCGCGCACGAGCAGCGCCACCCGGTCGGTCACTCCGGCGACGTCACCGTCGGTGTGCGCGGCCAGCGGGGTGGTGATCGCGGTCGCCGCGGTCCGGTACGGCGCCCCGGCCGCGGCCAGCTCGGTCCGCAGGATCTCCAGGAAGTCGTACACCCGGTCGCCGCACCGCCAGTAAGCCACCTCCTGGATGCCGACCAGCTCCGGCCGGTGCGCGGCCAGCTCGCCGGCGATCGCCGCAGCCCGCTCCGGGAACCCGGACGCCTCCATCGTGGCAAACGCCCGCCGCAGCTCGACGGCCATCGCGGGCAGCGAAGGCGCGGCGTACGCCGGGATGGTCCCGGCGCCCTGGTAGAGGTTGTAGGTGGCGACGCTGAGTCCGGTGGTCATGTCAGGCTCCGTCCTGGGCGGTGCGCGGGCGGTCGAGGCTGGTGAGCAGATCGGCGTGCAGCTCCATCCACACGCCGTGGTAGCTGCCCTGGCGGACGCCGGTCAGCGCGTCGGGGTCGCCGCCGGTGAACCGGCGCAGAGCGGTGTCCAACCGGCGCCGGTACGCGGCGAACCGGGGCTGGACGACGGCGCAGGCGTCGATGACCGGTCGCACCCGGTCGTGCACCCCGGTCAGCCGGTCGGTGAGCTCGGCGGTGACGTCCGGCCGCGTCCGCTGCCACTCGGTGCACACCTGCTTGAAGTCGGCGTTCACCGCGACGAAGTCCCGGTGCACCGTGTCCGGCGGACGGGACGTGGGGTCCGCCCGGACGAGCCGGACCAGCTGGGCGCGGCCCTCGGCGGTCGGGGTCCAGCCGGCCAGCCGGCCGGTGCGGCACCGGATCAGCCCGGCCGCGGCGAGGTCGGCCAGCACGCCCTCGGCGTCGGCGACCGGCACGTCGGCCGCGTCGGCGACCGCGCTGGTCTCCGCGATGCCCTTGACCACCACGGTCTGCAACAGGTCCCTACGCATGGATGCTCCGTCCGGCGGTGGCCCAGCCGTCCAGCAGCCGGCGCAGGTGGTCGTCGGTGTCGTTGCCGGCGTCGGCGGTGGTCGCGGGCCGGCCGGCGGTGACCGTCCCGGCGGCGCCGTCGATGCTGATCTCGGTG
Source organism: Micromonospora sp. KC207 (assembly GCF_004348615.1). Taxonomy (NCBI): domain Bacteria; kingdom Bacillati; phylum Actinomycetota; class Actinomycetes; order Micromonosporales; family Micromonosporaceae; genus Micromonospora; species Micromonospora sp. KC207. The sequence goes on along the minus strand of NZ_SMKJ01000027.1, from coordinate 9,040 downwards.
CCCTCGGCCAGCTCGCGGCCGCCCATCCGCACCCGCCGGGCGGTCAGGTCGATCTCCAGCCCCGTGGCGCCGCACACGCACGGGACGCCCAGCTCCCGGGCGACCACCGCGGCGTGGCTGGTGACCCCGCCGGCCGCGGTCAGCACGCCGGCCGCCAGCAGCATCGCCGGGAGGTCCGCCGCCTCGGTGAACGGACGGACCAGGATGACCGGCTCGCCCCGGCCGGTGAGCTGCTCGACGGCGGTCGCGTCCAGCGCGATGCGGCCGGTCGCGGCGCCCGGTGACCCGGCCAGGCCACGGCAGAGCACCCGGTCAGCCGGCGTCGCGGCGATCGTGCGCCACGCGCCGGCCCCCTCGTGGCCGGCCGCGCGGCGGGCCGCCTCGGCGCGGTTGATCCGCCCCTCGTGGGCCAGGTCGACCGCGATCCGCCGGGCCGCCCGCGGGGTGCGCTTGCCCGGGCGTACCTGAAGCAGCCACAGCACGCCGCGTTCCACGGTGAACTCGATCTCGCACATGTCGGTCAGCTCGCGTTCGAGCCGGTCGGCCGCCGCGGTCAGCTCGGCGTACCGGCCGGGTGCGGTCCGGGCCAGGGCGCCCAGCGGCTCCGGCGTCCGGACGCCGTCGACCAGGTCGGGGCCGCGGGCGGCGGCCAGGTACTCCCCGGTGGGGCCCGGCGCCCCGGTCGCCGGGTCGCGGGTGAACAGCACGCCGGTGCCGGACAGGCCGGCGGCACGCCCGTCCACCATGGCCTGCACCACCACGGCGGTGCCGGAGGCGTCGTCGAGGCCGCGCCTGCGGCGGTAGGCGACGGCACGCTCGCTGCCCCAGGAGCGCAGCACCGCCCCGATCGCCGCGTCCAGGTCGTGCCACGCCTGCTCTCCGCCGGAGCGGCCGACGTCGAGGACGGTGTCGAGCATGCCGGGCATGGACTCCGGCGCGCCGGAGCGCACCGAGACGGTGAGCGGGTCCGGGCCCGCGCCGAAGCCGCGCCCGGCGCGCCGGGCCAACTCCTCGACCTCGGCCCGGACAGGCGCGCGCAGCGCCGGGGACAGCCGGCCGGCGCGGTGGCCGCGTACCGCCGCGGTGGTCAGCACGAAGCCCGGTGGCACCGGCAGCCCGAGGCGGGCCATCCGGACCAGCCCGGCGCCCTTGCCGCCGAGCAGCGCCGGGTCTGGCGCAGATCCGAGAACCGGTCCGGGACCGTCCGGGAACCGGTGCAGCGGCGCGGTCACCGCGCCCCGATCAGGCGGGTGACCAGCCGGTACAGGTCGGCGACGGTCTCGGTGCGGGTGGCCTCGTCGGTGTCAACCAGCTCGATGCCGTAGTGCTGTTCCACCACCAGCAGCATCTCGATCGCGGCCAGCGAGTCCAGGCCCAGCCCGTGGGCGAGCGAGTCGTCCATCCGGATGCTGCGCCGCATGCGCTTGGCCTGGAGGTAGGCGTCCTCCAGCACGGTCAGGAACTCGCCGGCGCCCGGCGCGCGTGACTCAACCTGCGGGTTCGACATGCACGTCCCCACTTCTCCCATCGATGGTGATCATGTCCCCGGTCCGGAGCGCGGCGGCGTCCGCGTAGCCGACGACCGCCGGGATACGGTGCTCGCGGGCCAGGATCGCGATGTGCGACATCTCGCTGCCGCGCTCGGTCAGCACCCCGTCGACGAACCCGAGCAGCGGCGCCACGTCCGCGTCCGCGGAGGCGCAGACCAGCACGCACGGGCCGTCCTCCGGCGGGTCGTCGGCGGAGGTGACGACCACCCCGGTGACCCGGCCGGGTGAGACCCCGCGGGCCAGCCGGCGGGCCTCGGCGCCCCAGGGCACACCGACCGCGCCGGTGAGATCGAGGTGCTCGGGCATCGGCGCGTCCACCGCCCGCAGGCACTCCTCGCGGCGCTGCTCGGCGTGCTCGAGCAGACCCGGCTCGCGGTGCGCCCGCCGGAACTCCTCGATGGTCAGGTACGGCCAGCGGCCCCCGGGCAGGCGCCACGCGGCGGCCAGCTCCGGCAGGATCCGCCGGTGCAGGTGCAGCAGGCGCATGACCACCGACTTGGAGTGCTCCCGGGCGGCCATCATGTCGCCGATCATTCGCGCCGTGCCCTGCACCAGCCGACGCCGGACCGGCGGCAGCATGCCCCACAGCGCCTCGTCCAGCTCCAGCACGCCGTCCGGGCGGGCCCCGGCGCCGGTCGCCGGGGACGAGTGCCGCACCACGAACCGCTGCCACGGGTCGTCCGCGTCGGCCACCTCGTAGAACGACGAGCCGAGGAACTCGCCGGGCGCGAAGTCGCCGGGCGTGCCGACGGCGTCGTACATCCGACTCCAGACCAGCTCGCGGGGCCGGTTCAGCCACGCCTCGACGCCGCCCGCCCCGGGCACCCGCCGGTGCAGCTCGCGCTGCGCGACGGTCATCGGCACGACGCAGCTCGTGGTGACGATGTGCGCGGCCCACCCGTCGGCCAGCATCGGCTCGGCGCGCAGCAGCACCTCGTACATGCCCGCCTCGCTGCCCCGGCCGACCGCCCGGCGGGCCAGGTCCTCCAGGACCGTGACCTCCTCCTCCAGGCGGTTGATCGTCTGGTTGAGCCGGCCCCAGACGCGCAGCATCCGGGGGATCGCCGCGTACCGACGCATCGCGCCCTCCCGGCCGTGCGAGCGCACCGGCGGCGGCTCCACGCCCTCGAAGTACGCCTCGGTGACGTCGCGCGGGCTGACCCGCGGGAACTGGCCGGCGAGGTGGGAGTAGGCGGAGAGGTTGTGGTACGGCCGGCAGCCGAAGTAGCCGAGGAAGACGTAGTGGCTGCCCTCGGCCCACGGCACCGTGCCCCACACCTGGCGGACCAGGCGGCGGGTGCCCCGCTCCATCGGGGTGCCCACCAGCGACCACGACATCGGGGACAGCCGTTGTGGGGCGACCTCGCCGAGGTTGCCGGCCGAGTAGATCCGGAAGTCCGGGTGCGGGTCGACGTCGATCGCGGGGAAGCCGGTTCTCATCGCATCCCTCCGGTCAGCCGGGAGCTGTGGTGGGTGAGCGCCTCACCGGTGGCCTCCAGATATCCGGGCGGGCAGGCCGGCGCGCCGCCGGGCAGCTCGGCCAGCACGCCGCGGTCCACGTCGAACCAGGGCTCGGTGTAGTCCAGCAGCGGCCGGGGCAGCCCCACCCGCGGCCCCAGCCAGCGCTGCGCGACCCTGACCGGGCCGGCGTCGACGATCCGGGGCAGCCGCCGCCAGGGCCGGCAGACCCCGGTGAACACCTCGGCGACCGACGGCTCGGCCGGGTCGAACCAGGTCCAGGTGCGCCCGGTGGCGGGCTCCCGCACGGCCCGCACGACCAGCTCCGCCGCCGTGGTCACCTCACCGGCGTACGACGGGAAGTCGCCGCGCCGCGCCAGGTGCACCGGGTAGCCCTGCAACAGGCAGGGCACCGCGGCCAGCAGACCGGCCCGGCCGTCCAGCCCGGGGCGGGTACGGCCGCAGCCGAGCAGCGGGCCGAAGCGCAGCACGGTCGACGGCACGTCGGTGGCCTCGCGGACCAGCGTCTCGGCGTAGTATTTGCCGTACTCGTACCAGTTGCGGAAGGTTTGGCCGACATAGAGTTCGCGGTTGCCCACCCGGCCGTCGGCCCGGCCGAACACCAGCAGGGACGAGACGTGCACCAGCCCGGCCAGGGCCCCGGCCTGCCGGGCGAACGCCAGCACGTTGCGGACGCCCGCGGCGTGCAGGTTCACCGCGTCGTCCGGGCCGGCGCCCCAGTCGACGCTGCCGAACGCGCTGACCACGTGGGTGGTCTCGGCCAGCAGCATCGCCCAGTCGCGCTCGGCGAGACCGAAGCGGTGCCGGGACACGTCCCCGGCGAGTCCCTTGCCGGCCGGCGCAGCCCCGGTCCGGGACAACGCCACGACCTGCTCGCCGGCCGCCTCCAGCGCGGCGCACACCTCCGCGCCGAGGTATCCGGACCCACCTGCCACCAGCACCGTCATCCGGGGAACCTCGCCATCGATCCGTTGCCGGCCGGGTCGTCCCGCAGGTTGGGCGCGGCGCCGAAGATGAGGCGGGCCAGCACGTCCACGCCCACCGCGGGCAGGTCCTCGCCGAGCAGGTCGGCCAGCACCGGCCGGCTGAACACCCGGTCCAGGCCGATGTAGCGCAGCCCGATCAGGGCGTTGCGCGCCGACGGGCCGAGGGGCAGCACCCGCTCGGCGTTGAGCGAGCTCCACAGCAGCGCCCGCGCGCCGACGGTCACCAGGCGCGGCTCACCGCGGTGCCGCTGCGCCCCGGCGGTCCGGGCCGCCGCCAGCAGCCCGCGCAGGCTGGGCGCGGTCTCGCCCAGGCCGGCGTGGCAGATTACCGGCCCGGACGGCGGGCGGCGCACGACCGCGCGCACCAGCCGTAGCAGCGTGCCGGCGGCCACGTCGCGGGGCAGCGCGTCGACCCTGGCGTCGCGCATCGCCGGGAGCACGTTGCCAGGCAGGTCGCTCCACCGGTCGGCCAGCAGGTAGAGCGAGTTGCGGCGCAGCGTCCGGCCGGTCCCCGAGTCGCCGACCAGGGCGGGCATCCGGGCGATCAGCACCGGCGCCGGGCCGCCCGGGTCGGCCGCGGCGCTGAGCAGCCGCTGCTCTGCCAGCCACTTCGAGCGTTCGTACGCGGTGCGGTCGCCGGCCGGCGGGACGGGCCGCTCGGCGATCTCCCCCACCGCGCCGCCGGCCACGTAGACCGATCCGGCGTGCACGTACGGAATGACGCGGCCGCCCCGCCCGGCGAGTTCCCGGGTGAGCTGGTGGCCGTGCGCCGCGCCGAGGGCGTTGACCGCGTACAAATCGCGGGAACTCGCCACCCAGTTCGTCTCGGCGGCCAGGTTGACCACGGCGTCCACCCCGGTCAGCGCTGCGGGGTCCAGGCCCCACATCGGCCGGCGGACGTCCCCGACGACCACCTCCTCGGCCTCGCCGGGGCCGAGCGCGCGGGGCGAGCCGGGACGCCGGACGGCGACCAGCCGGAGATCGTGGTCGTCCGCGGCCAGCGCCCGCAGCCCGGCGCCGAGCTGACCGGTCAGGCCGGCCACGAGAAGCCTCACGGGGTCACCGCCACGTCCGCGTCGTACGCCGCGAAGTCCGGGGTCAGCCCGCCGGCCACCAGCTCCCACATCACCTCGTCGCTGCCGCCGCCCAGCCGGGCCATGCGCACGTCGCGGTACATCCGGGCGAGCGGTGTCTCGTCCTCCAGGTAGCCCATCCCGCCGAACATGTGCATGCACTCGCCGACCACCTCCTCGGCGAAGCGGGCGGCGGTGACCTTGAAGGCGGCGATCTCCCGGGCGCCGAGCGCGGGTGTGCCGGGCGCGCCGGCCGCGGCGCCGTAGACGCCGTGCCGCAGCACGGTGAGCCGGGCGGCGAGATCGGCCAGCCGCAGCCGTAACGCCTGGTGCTCCAGCAACGGCCGGCCGAACTGGGTACGGCGGTGCAGGTGCGCGGTGGCCAGCTCGATCGCGCGCAGGCTGAGCCCGGCGAGCTGGGCCGCCGCGGCGAACCGCTCGAACGTCAGGGCATGGGTGGCGACCACCAGGCCCAGTCCGGGCCGGCCGAGCAGCGCGGTGGCCGGCACCGACGCGTCGATGCCGATCCAGGCGGTGCTCAGCGACGACAGGCCCAGCCGGCGCAACGGCTTGATCACCCGCATGCCGGAGGCCGGCACGCAGAACAGCCCCAGCTGCGGCGGCGCCGGGTGCTCCTCGGTGGCGGTGCGCGCCAGGACCAGGGCGAAGTCGGCGACCGGGCCGAGCGAGACGAACTTCTTCTCGCCGCGGATCCGCCAGCCGCCGCCCTCACGGCGCGCGGTGGTCCGCACGCCGGACAGGTCGGAGCCGCCGGTCGGCTCGGACGCCGCGATGCAGCCCAGCTGACGGCCGTCGAGGACCTGCTCCAGGATGTCGTCGAGCTGCGGGTTGCCGCCGTGCCGGCGCAGCGCGGCGACGATCGGCTCCATCGCCAGGGTGCAGCCGATCGCCACCCCGCCGGCACCGGAACGAGCCAGCTCCTCGGCGAGGATGACGCTGCGGACCGGGTCGCCGCCCGGTCCACCCTGCCAGCGCTGCCGGACGAGACCGGCCGCGCCGAGGGCGGCGAACGCCGCGCGGGGGAAGGTGCCGCTGAGCTCGGCCTCGGCGAACAGCGGCACGATCCGCTCGCGGATCACCGTGCGGGCGTGCTCGCGGAAGTCGCTGAGCTCCTGCGTCGTGCTCATCGGACCGCCTCCGCCGCGGCGCCGCTGTCGGCCAGCACGTCGCCGGTCAGCTCGCCGGCCAGCACCCGGGTCCACATCAGCCGGCGGCGCGGTTTGCCGCTGGAGGTGAACACGAGCGTGGACGGCGGCACCTGCACCACCCGGACGGTGACGTCCGGCCCGACGATGCTGGTGACCCGGTCCAGCACCTCGTGCTGCCGGCCGCCGAGGCCGGACTCGGTGGCGATCAGCACGGTCGCCTCGGTGCCCAGGTACCCGGCCAGCACCACGGTGCGCCGCCACGGGAACACGATGTCCTCGGCGAGCACCTGCTCGATGTCCTCGACGTAGAGGTTGCGCCCCCGCACCTGCATGCTGTCGCCGATGCGGCCGAGGACGTACACGTCGCCGCGGTACCGGAACCCGGCGTCCGCGGTGCGCAGCCGCCCGCCGGTGAACCGGGTCGACCCGTCCGGCGCAGCGCCGAGGTAGCCGAGCGCCACGCTCGGCCCGGACACCTCGATCTCCCCGAGGTGACCCTCGGGGAGCGGCACGCCGTCGGCGTCCAGCACGTCCACCGCCACCCCGGCCAGCGGGGGCCCGCAACTGACGTGCCACACGTGCTCCGCCGGCTCGGCCGCCGTCCCGTCCAGCTCGGCCTCGTCGAGGACCTCCACTGGCTGGCCGAGCCGGACCGGGCCGGGCCGCACGGCCACCATCAGCACCGGCCGGCCGTACGGCACGCCGGTCACGCCGAGGGTGGCCTCGGCCAGGCCGTAGCCCGGCTGCATCGCCGAGGGGCGCAGCCCGCACGGGGCGAGCAGACCGAGGAATCCGTCGAGCGTCTCCCGGCGCACCCGTTCCGAGCCGGTCACCACCACGTCCACCCCGGACAGGTCGAGACCGGCCACGTGCGCCGGGCGTAGCCGGCGAGCCAGGTAATCAAAGCCGAAGTTGGGCATCGCCATCACCTGGCCGCCGCCATCGTGGTACTGCCGCAGCCAGGACAGCGGCGACCGGATGAACTGCTCGGGACGCATCAGCCCCTGGTCGGCCTGGGCCAAGACCGGGGCGAGCAGCCCGCCGATCAGCCCCATGTCGTGGTGCAGCGGCAGCCAGGACACGCCGAGCGAGGCGCCCATCCGGATCCAGTCGCGGATCATGGCGATGTTGGTCTCGAGGTTGTCCCAGCCGATCCGGGTCGCCCGGCTGGCGCCGCGGGAGCCGGAGGTGAACTGGAGCAGGGCCAGCGACGCGGGGTCCCGGCGGGGCGCCGGCCGGTCGAGCCCGTCGTCCGGGCCCGGCGTGACGATCCGGCAGGGCCGGCCGGCCCGGCCGGCCGCGGCCCGCAGGTCCGCGGCGAACCGCTCGTCGCAGACCGCGGTGGTGGCGCCCGCCGCGACGGCCCGGGCCACATGGTCCAGCCAGGACTCCCGGTCGGCGAAGGGCACCGCGGGCGAGAGCGGCGCGGGGGTGCCGCCGGCGTGCAGGACGCCGAAGAACGAGCTCACGAAGTCCGGGCCAGTGTCGTGCATCAGCGCGACCAGCTCGCCGGGGGCCAGCCCGGACAGCTCGGCGGCGCGTCCGCGCACCCGCCGGGCCAGCTCCGGGTAGGGCACCCGGTCGGCGCTGCCGTCCGCCCGCAGGAAGCGCAGCCCCCGGTCCGGGCGCGGATCGGCCAGCCAGTCGAGCAGCCCGGCCCGGGCGCCGGGGCTAGTCATGCGGGGCCACCGGCACCGGACCGGCCAGCGACCGGCGGATCGCGCCGCTGACCAGGCGCGCCCGGTAGACCCGGTATCCGCCGCGCAGGCAGGCGTAGAGCACCGCGCCGCAGACGAGCCCGGCGACCGGGTGGAACACGGCGACGACTGAGCTGTGCTTGACGTACTCGCCGAGCTTCCAGAGCCGCTGGTCGGCGAGGCGCTGGACGCGGTCGCGCCCGGGCTCGGCGAAGTTGCGCAGCAGCCGCGAATAGCAGAGCAGGTGGATCACCGCGCCGGCGGCGGCGAACCCGAGCCCCCACCAGCCGGGCCGGGCGACCGCGAGCACGGCCACCGGGACCAGCGCGGCGAAGCCGGCCAGGGCGGCGACCCGGAACGCGCCCGGGGCGCCGATGCGCACCGCGAGCGTCCGGTTGCCGGCCGCCGGGTCCTTCTCCACGTCGCGCAGCGCGGCCAGCACGTTGTTGGAGACGCTGGCCAGCAACAGGTACGTCAGCACCAGCAGCGCCTCGCCGACCGGCCCACCGCCGGCCACCACCCACGCCACGGCGGCTGGCACGCTCTGCGGCAGCGCCACGGTCAGCGAACCCCAGATGCCGTAGTCCTTGACCTTGGAGTATGCCGCGGACAGCACGATGCCGGCCAGCAGCAGCACGGCACCGGTCAGCAGCCGCCCGGTGGTGCGGGCGGCGAGCACCAGCCCGACGGCCGCGACCAACACCCCGGCGCCGGCCGCCAGCCACGCCTGCCGCAGTGTCAGCAACCCGCTGGGCAGCGGCAGGTAGGGCGCGGTGACCGCGTCGCCGTCCGCGTCCAGGATGTCGTTGACCACGAACATCGCGCCGTTGAGCGCGACCACCGCGACCACCAGCGCGATCATCCGCGGCCATCCGAGCAGCTGCGGATCGGCCGCGATCCAGCCGATCAGCGCGGCCCACGTGGCCAGGTTGGACAGGAAGGTCCGCGACATCCACCAGGCCGCCTCGACCCGCAACAGCGCGTGCCGTACCCCCATGTCAGCTTCCTCGTCTCGTGGTCGCCGCCCGGGGCAGGACGACCGTCTTCACCGTGCTCATCTCGGCCATCGAATAGGCGATGCCCTCC
>NZ_SMKJ01000279.1:0-9388 GCF_004348615.1 Micromonospora sp. KC207 | reverse complement strand
GACAGGGCATCGCCTGACCGACAAGCCCCGCTGGCCGCCACCATGTCGGGGACATGGCGGTATCCGAGCGGCGGGATGCCCCCATGTCGCCGACATGGCAGCCCGGTGCGATCCCTTCCGGCGGCAGTCAGCTGGCAGCCAGGGCGCGCAGGAAGCGCTCGCTGATCGGCACCGCGCTCGCCCCGCTCGACCCGCCCTGCTCCACGAAGACCGCGAACGCCACGTCGCCCTGCCAACCGACGAACCAGGCGTGGGTGTGCGCGGGGTTGTCGTCGTACTCGGCGGTGCCGGTCTTGCCGTGTACGGGGCCGCCGGGGGCGTCGGCGAGGGCGGTGGCGGTGCCGGCGGTGACCACCTCGCGCATCATCGTGCGCAGCGGCTCGACCGACTCCGGCTTGAGCTGCGGCCCGGCGGGCGCGGCCTTGGCCGGGGCCGGGTCGGCGACGAGCTTCGGCTGCTCCCAGCGGCCCCGGGCGACGGCGGCGGTGGCGGCGGCCATGACCAGCGGGCTGACCACGGTGGTGCCCTGCCCGAACGCGGCGGCGGCCTGCTCCGCGGGGGAGCCGTTGGCGGAAACCTTGCCGGTGAACGCGTCCACGCCGAGGTCCCACTCGGCCTCCAGGCCGAGCGCCCGGCCGGTCTGGGCGAGGCCGTCGGGACCGAGCTTCGGGGCGAGCGCGGCGAACGCCGTGTTGCAGGACTTCGCGAAGTCGGTGCGGAACGGGACGGTGCCGAGGGCGAAGTTGTCGGAGTTCTTGAACGACCTACCGTCCACGGTGAACGTCTTCGGGCAGGCGACCGGGCCGGCCAGGGTGACCGCGCCCCGGTCCAGCAGGCCGAGGGCGCTGACCATCTTGAACGTCGAGCCGGGCGGCACCTGGGCGGTGAACGCGAGGTTCTCGCCGGCGGCACCCGGGCCGTTCGCGGCGGCCAGCACCGCGCCGTCGCCGACCCGCACCGCCACCAGGGCGGAGCGGCGCTTCTCGCCGCGCAGCGCGGCGTCGGCGGCGTTCTGGGTGGCCACGTCGAGGGTGGTCCGCACCGCCTGGCCGGGCTTCGGCTCCTGCCGGAACAGTTCCGTGCCGGTCGGCACGAGGGCGCCGTCCGGCCCCGGTCGCTCGCTTATCACGGTGAGGCCGGGTGCGCCGCGCAGCCGCTCGTCGTACCGGCCCTGGAGGCCGCCGTGGCCGACGAGGTCGCCCTGGCGGTACCGGTCGGGGTGAGCGGCCAGGTCGTCGGCCTGGGCCTGGTCGACCGAGCCGAGCAGCGCCCGGGCGAACTCGCGCGTCGGGGCCAGGTCGAGCTTCTCGGCCCGGAACTTGGTGCCGGGCAGGTCGTAGACGCGGGAACGGATCTGCCGGTACGCCTCGTCGCGCAGCGTCACCACCTCGACGAACGCGCCGGGGTCGGCGTCGGCGAGGCGTTTGGGCAGGTCGGAGAGGTCGACCGGTGGGGTGATGGCCGGCCGGATCGCCCGGAACGCGGCGTCGAGCTGCCGCGCCACCGCCTTGGCGTCGGTGACCTCGCTCGGTTGCAGCCCGACGCGGACCACGGGGCGGGGCGTCACGATCGGCTTGCCCGCGCCGTCGAGCACCCCGGCGCGGGGCGCGGCGTCGCGGCGCAACGCGAGCCGGTCGCCATCGGTGAGCTGCTCGTGCACCACCTGCGGCTCCCAGATCACCCGCCACTGCCCGTCGTCGCCCGTGGTGAGCCGTAGCTGGCGGTCGTACTCCCAGCGGATGCCGCCGGGCAGGGCCCACGCTATCCGGACCCCGGCGGTCGCGATGTTCGCGTCGACCTTCGGGTCGCCGGTGCGGTGCAGCGTCGGCGGGGTGTCGGCCAGTTCGCCGGAGAGTTCGCGGATCTGGCGCGTCACGTCGGCGGCGGGAACCTTCAGCCCGGCCGGGGTGACGAAACCGACGGCCTGGAGGTCGCCCTTGCCCCAACCGGACAGAAAGGCGTCGACGGTCGATTCCGGGCCGTCGTCGGACGAGCAGCCGACCAGCGCGGCGGCGGCCAGCACGGTGGCCGCGAGCGCGGCGAGCGGCCGTCGGGCGCGGCGGATCGGGTGTGTCAGATGCATGCGGGCGGTCCCTCCGGATCTCCGACTGCCCGCCACGGTAGTACGGCCGCCCTCGGCGCACTGTCCCTGCCCGCCACGTGCGCGAAGACGTGCCCGGGGATGTGAAGAAATTTCTGCGCCGGGTATTCCCCAGCCGGCCTACCAGGATCTGCAGCGGACGAAAGACACAGCGTCCCGAACCGTACGTCAGGGCACAGGTCCGATCGGACGCACCGATCGGCAGGGCCTAGGCTGGGCGGCAGAGTGACCCACAACGCGGTGGGTCGAGGGGAGTGGCACCGATGGACCGGCGTCCGGCGATCAAACCGGGACCCGACCCCCGGCAGGTTGACACCGGCCGGGACGACAGTTTCGATTCGGCAACCGACGGGGACGGCTTCGGCCGACTCGACACAGGCGTGACCGGGATGACCGGTTCGAGCATCGACACCCTCTACGACCTCGGGCTGCCCGCGGAGGCGCTGGCCGACGACGTCGAGGATGCCGAACTCGACGAGCCGGTCCCGAACGCCGAACGCCTGGTGGCCCAGGCCGTCGCGCTCGCCGGTGACGACCACGACGCGGCGACACTGGTCAGCCGCTTCTGGCGGTTCGCGCCGGACGAGGAGCTGATCGGGTTCACCCCCGAGGAGATGCTGGACGCCGCCCGCGCCCACCGCGACCTCGCCGAGCAGCGGGTGCCGGGCGAGCTGAAGCTGCGGATCCACGAGCCGGACGCCGACCAGCACCACACGGTGATCGAGATCGTCACCGACGACATGCCCTTCCTGGTCGACTCGGTGACCGCCCTGCTCAACGCCCACCACCTCGACATGCACCTGCTGGTCCACCCGCTGCTGGTGGTCCGCCGCGAGCCGCTCGGCCGCCTGGTCGAGGTCGCCGCCGACGTGGAGCCCGACGACTCGATCGTCGGGGACCTGGTCGAGAGTTGGATGCGGATCGAGATCGACCCGGTCCGCGACGCCGGCGAGCGGGAGAAGCTGCGCCGCGAGTTGCAGCGGGTGCTCACCGACGTGCGGGAGGCCGTCGAGGACTGGCCGAAGATGCGCCAGCGGGCCCTGTCCCTGGCCGACGAACTGGCCGCCGCCCGGACCTCGGACAGCCGTCCGCCGGTGCCGGAGAAGGACATCACGGACTCGGTGGAGCTGCTGCGCTGGCTGGCCCACGACCACTTCACCTTCCTCGGCTACCGGGAGTACCGGCTGGTCGACGCCCCCGGCGGGGACGGGCCGGCGCTGGAGGCGGTGCTCGGCACGGGCCTGGGCATCCTGCGATCGGACTCCCCGGAGGCGCGGGCGCTGTCGTCGATGACGCCCGAGGCGTACGAGAAGGTGCTGGAGAAGCGCCTGCTGATCATCACGAAGGCGAACTCCCGGGCCACCGTGCACCGGTCGGCCTACCTGGACTACATCGGCTTCAAGGTCTTCGACGACGCCGGTCAGGTGGTCGGCGAGCGGCGGTTCCTCGGGCTGTTCTCCACGGCGGCGTACCGGACGAGCGTCCGAAGGCTGCCGGTGGTCCGCCGCAAGGTGGCCGAGGTGCTGGACCGCTCCGGCCTGAGCCAGCGCAGCCACTCCGGCAAGGACCTGTTGCAGATTCTGGAGACGTACCCGCGCGACGAGCTGTTCCAGATCAAGACCGAGGACCTGTACCACGCGGTGATCGGCGTGCTGCGCATGGCGGGCCGCCGGCAGCTGCGGGTCTTCCTGCGCCGCGACGCGTACGGGCGGTTCATCTCCTGCCTGATCTACCTGCCCCGGGACCGGTTCACCACGCAGAACCGGCTGCGCATGCAGGACATCCTGCTGCGCGAGCTGAACGGCGTCGGGGTGGACTACACCACCCGGGTCACCGAGTCGATGCTGGCCCGGGTGCATTTCATCGTCCGCACCGACCCGACCCGCCCGCCGGGGGACATCGACGCGGACCTGCTCGCCGAGGAGCTGGCCGACGCGACCCGGCTGTGGGACGACGACTACCGCCTCGTGCTGGAGCGCAAGCTCGGCGACGAGCAGGCCAAGCACCTGTTCAGCCGGTACGCCGACGCGTTCCCGGAGGGCTACAAGGACGGGCACACGCCGTACGAGGCGATGAAGGACCTGGCGAAGCTGGAGCTGCTGGAGGAGCCCGGCCAACTGGAGATGCACCTGTTCCGCAAGCAACTCGCCCCGCGCGTGGGCGGCACCGGCCGGGACGCCGACGTCGACGAGACGATGGACGTCCGGTTCAAGGTCTACCGGTACGGCGAGCCGATGATGCTCTCCGCCGTGCTGCCGGTGCTGCACTCGCTCGGCGTGAAGGTCGTCGACGAGCACCCGTACGAGGTGGAACGGATCGACGGGCGGATCTGGCTGTACGACTTCGGGCTGCGGCTGCCGGAGGGGCACCAGGAGCTTGCCGAGGTGCGCCCGCACGTGGAGAACGCCTTCGCGGCGGCGTGGCGGGGCGAGGCCGAGGTGGACGGCTTCAACGAGCTGGTGCTGCGCGGCGGGCTGACCTGGCGGCAGGTGGTGGTGCTGCGGGCGTACGCGAAGTACCTGCGGCAGACCGGCACGGTCTTCTCCCAGGACTACATGGAGCAGACCTTCATCGCGTACCCGAGGATCGCCGCGCTGCTGGTGGAGCTCTTCGAGGCGCGGTTCGCCCCCGGCGGGGCGACGGTCGAGCAGCGCCACGAGCGCGGCGAGGAGCTGGTGACAGCGATCAAGGCGGCGCTGGACGACGTGGCCAGCCTCGACCAGGACCGCATCCTGCGGTCCTACCTGACGCTGATCCAGGCCACCCTGCGGACCAGCTTCTACGCCAAGCCGGTCGGTGGCCGGCCGAAGCCGTACGTGGCGTTCAAGCTGGACCCGCAGGCGATCCCGGACCTGCCGGCCCCACGGCCGAGGTTCGAGATCTTCGTCTACTCGCCCCGGTTCGAGGGCGTGCACCTGCGGTACGGGCCGGTGGCCCGGGGCGGGCTGCGCTGGTCCGACCGGCGGGAGGACTTCCGGACCGAGGTGCTCGGCCTGGTCAAGGCGCAGATGGTGAAGAACGCCGTGATCGTGCCGGTGGGCGCGAAGGGCGGCTTCGTGCTGAAGCAGAAGCCGGGGGACCGGGACGAGGCGGTCGCCTGCTACCAGGAGTTCGTCGGCGCGATGCTCGACGTCACCGACAACATCGTCGCCGGTGAGATCGTGCCGCCGCAGGACGTGGTCCGCCACGATCCGGACGACCCGTACCTGGTGGTGGCGGCGGACAAGGGCACGGCCACGTTCTCCGACATCGCCAACGAGATCTCGGCGGGGCACCAGTTCTGGCTCGGCGACGCGTTCGCCTCGGGTGGCTCGGCCGGGTACGACCACAAGAAGATGGGCATCACCGCCCGGGGCGCGTGGGAGTCGGTGAAGCGGCACTTCCGGGAGCTGGGGCACGACACCCAGACTCAGGACTTCACCGTGGTCGGGGTCGGCGACATGTCCGGCGACGTGTTCGGCAACGCGATGCTGCTGAGCGAGCACATCCGGTTGGTGGCCGCGTTCGACCACCGGCACATCTTTGTCGACCCGGACCCGGACGCCGCCACCTCGTACGCCGAGCGGAAGCGGCTGTTCGACCTGCCCCGGTCGTCCTGGGAGGACTACGCCGCCGAGCTGATCTCCGACGGCGGCGGGGTGTACCCGCGCACCGCGAAGTCGGTGCCGGTGTCGCCGCAGGTCCGCGCCGCGCTCGGCTTGGACGACGAGGTCACCCAGCTCTCGCCGCAGGAGCTGATGAAGGCGATCCTGACCGCCCCGGTGGACCTTTTCTTCAACGGTGGCATCGGCACGTACGTGAAGGCGGCCAGCCAGACCAACGCGGATGTGGGCGACAAGTCCAACGACGCGATCCGGGTCGACGGCCGGAACCTGCGCTGCCGGGTGGTGGGTGAGGGCGGCAACCTGGGCTGCACCCAGCTCGGCCGGATCGAGTACGCCCGGGCGGGCGGGCGGATCTACACCGACTTCATCGACAACGCGGCCGGGGTGGACTGCTCCGACCACGAAGTGAACATCAAGATCCTGCTCAACACGGCGGTCGCCGACGGGGACCTGACCGTGCCGGAGCGGGACGACCTGCTGGCCGGGATGACGGACGAGGTCGCCGAGCTGGTGCTGCGCGACAACTACGACCAGGCCCGCGCGATCAACAACTCACAGGCCCAGGCCGTCTCGCTGCTTCCGGTGCACCGGCGGATGATCAACGAGCTGGAGCGCTCGGGCGCGCTGGACCGGGCGCTGGAGGCGTTGCCGCCGGACGAGGAGCTGGCGGCCCGCACCGAGACCGGGCTGACCGCGCCGGAGTTCGCGGTGCTGCTCGCGTACGTGAAGATCGTGCTGGAGCGGGAGATCCTCACCGAGGGGCTCGCGGACGAGGACTGGACGACCGACGTCCTGGTCAACTACTTCCCGACGCCGATGCGGGAGCGGTTCGCCGACCGGATGGGTCAGCACCGGCTGCGGCGCGACATCGTCACCACGGTGCTGGTGAACGAGGCGATCAACCGGGGCGGCATCACGTTCGTCTTCCGGGTCGTGGAAGAGACGGCGGCGTCGGCGGCGGACGTGATCCGGGCGTACGTGGTGGTCCGCGAGGTGTTCGGGCTGCGCGAGCTGTGGGACGCGGTCGAGGCCCTGGACAACCGGGTCGACCCGGAGTTGCAGACGGCGGTCTACCTGGACACCCGGCGGCTGCTGGACCGGGCGGTGCGCTGGTTGGTGACCAACCGGCGTTCGCCGATCGACGTGCCGGCGGAGATCGCCCGGCTGCGCGACGGGGTGGCCCGGCTGCTACCCGGCCTGGAAAAACTTTTCTACGGCAGCGAGCGGGAGGCCATCGCCGCCCACATCGACGCGATGACCTCGCGTGGGCTGCCGCGCGGGCTGGCCGAGCAGGCGACCCGGCTGATGTACAGCTTCGGGCTGCTGGACGTCGTGGAGACGGCGGCGACCAGCGGGCGGGACGTCGGCGAGGTGGCCTCGGTCTACTTCGTGCTCTCCGACCGGTTCCGGGTCGACTCGCTGCTGTCGAAGATCTCCCTGCTGCCCCGGGCGGACCGCTGGCAGACCCTGGCCCGGATGGCGCTGCGCTACGACCTGTACGCCGCGCTGGCCGCGCTCACCGCGGAGGTGCTCGGCTCCACGCCGGACTCGCTGCCGCCGCGGGAGCGGGTGGGGCAGTGGGAGCAGTCCAACGCGACGTCGATCCACCGGGCGCAGCGGGCGATGGGGGAGTTCGACGAGTCGCGGGCGGACCTCGCGGCGCTGTCGGTGCTGCTACGCCAGATCCGCACGCTGGTGCGGACATCGGCCGCCTGACACGGTTACGCGTCGAGGGCGGACCGCTGCGGGGTCGGGGTCCGACCGGTCCCCGCCCGGGTCAGCCGGTCATCGTGGCGAAAACGACGACGTTGTCCACGTAGCTGCCCGCCGCCTGGTCGAACTGCCCGCCGCACGTGACGACCCGCAGGCCGGCCCGGTCGTTGGGGCCGTACACCAGCTCGGTGGGGAAGGCCGTCTTCGGGTACGACCGGACGTCGTCCACGGTGAAGGTGACCCGGCCGCCGTCGGCGCGGGCCACCTCGATGGTGTCGCCGGGCTGGAGGGCGCCGAGGGAGTAGAAGACGGCCGGGCCGCCGATCTTCGCCGAGTCGACGTGCCCGACGACGACGGCGTTGCCGATCTCGCCGGGGCTCGGGCCCGGCGAGTACCAACCGGCGTTCATGGCCTGCTCCAGCGGGGGCACCTGGACGGTGCCGTCCGGGTTGGTGCCCAGCGTCATGATCGGGGCGTCGACCCCGATGCGGGGGATCGAGATGATGGTCGGGGCGGCCCGGGCCAGGCCGGTCGCCGGCCGCGCCCCGTCCGCCGCCTTCGTGTCGGCGTCGGGAACCCCCTGACCGGCGACCGTCCCGCCAGCCCCCACGCGGCCGCCGCCGCCCTGGTGCAACGGTTGGGGCGGGTGGGGCGTGGCAGCGGTGTGCATCGAGGCGCCCACCATCCCGGCGCCCGCCATGGCGAGCAGGACGACGACGGCCGCGCCGGCGGCGCGCCACGGTTGCCCGTGGCGGCCGCCGGCTGGTGTCGCCGTCACGTCAGGCGAGGGACCCATTGGCCCGCCGCCGCCGCATCAGCACGATGCCGCCGAGCGCCGCGGCGCCCAGCATGCCGGCCCCGGTGGTGGCCAACCCGCGGTCGGTGCCGCCGGCCGCGCCGCCGTCACCACCCTCGACGTGGCCGCGCGGGAGCACGACCAACTCGCCCTCGCCGCAGGAGCCCTTCAGCTCGTAGCGGCCGGGGGCGGCGTCCTCGGCGACGTGTGCCTCGCCGTAGTAGACGAAGTCCTTCTTGTGCTCCCAGGACTTCTCCTGGTGGTAGCCGGTCCCCTTCTCCGGGCTCGAGCCGGAGTCGGAGTTCTTGCCCGACCGGTGCTTCTCGTGCTTCCTGTCGTGCCCGTTGTTGTCGTGGTCGTTCTTGTCGTACCCGTTGTTGTCGTGGTCGTTCTTGTCGTACCCGTTGCTGTCGTGGTCGTTGTTGTCGTACCCGTTGCTGTCGTACCCGTTGTTGTCGTACCCGTTGTTGTCGTACCCGTTGCTGTCGTACCCGTTCTTGTCGTACCCGTTCTTCTCGTACCCGTTCTTGCCGTAGTCGTTCTCGGCCCCCTGGTCGTACCCGTAGCCGCTCCCCTCGCTGTACGAGCCGTCCGCGTTGCCGCCGCCCTTGCCGCCCTCGGCCTTCTCGCCCTCCTTCGGCTTGGCCGTCTCGTTCTCCTTGGCCTTGCCGTGCTCCTCGCCGGTCTTCTCCTCGGCGGCCTTCTTATCGGCCTGGGAGCCCTCTTCCGTGCCCTGGTTGCCGTGCTCGCCCTGCTTCTCGGCCGGGTGCAGCTCGACCTTGCCGGTCACCTTGGACCAGACGTAGGCATGTTCCTGGGGCTCCGGGCAGACCTCGAGGAGCTGGACCTTCTCGCCGGGCTTGACGACGTGCGGCTTGGCATAGACCTTGCCGTCGTGGGCCTCGCCGTCGTAGCGGCCGTCCGCGAACGCGATCCCCGGCGTGAACACCAGCAGGGACGCGCCGCCGAGTGCGGCACCCGCAACGACCTTCCCGAGCATCTTGTTTGCCATGACCTGCGTCACTCCATCCCTTTTCGTCCTGAGCCCGACGTCAGCCGAGCTACCCACGACGTTAGCCCTGTTCACGAGCTATCAGGGGAAAGATTCGTGTTTTACAGTTTGCGGGTCGGTCGCGCGGAAGATGGCTTAAGGGCGTTTGACCCCGTCTGTCG
>NZ_SMKJ01000278.1:0-9398 GCF_004348615.1 Micromonospora sp. KC207 | reverse complement strand
GGACCGGGCCGGCGGCGATTGCCAGGTCGTACGCCCGCTGCGGGACGAACTGGCCGGCCGGGGCGATGCAGCCGTCGGCCTCACCGGGCAGCTTCACCCACAGGAAGGCGTCGATCGCCGAGTCGCCGGTCGCGGTGGTGCTCGGCGTGCCGATCGCCCGCCCCGGCGGGTCGCACCATTCGGAGCCGGCCGGGCCGTTGCCGTTGCGGCTGGTGTCGATCACGGCCTTCAGCCGGGACACGCCGGTGGCGGCGATGACCTGCTTGGCGTACGACACGGACTCGGCGGTGGTGCGGTAGTTCGACACGTTCAGCGAGATGCCGTCGGCGCTGTTGGCGATGTCCGCGCCGTTGAGCCGGGACGCGATGTCGGCGGGGGGCAGCCACGCCGAGTTGCCCGCGTCGAAGTAGACCTTCGCCTGCGCCGAGCCGGCCTTGAGCTTCTTGCCGGCGTACGCCATCGACGCCCGGGTCTCGGCCTGCTGGCTGGCGTTCTGGCAGTTCGTCATGATCGGCAGGACGTCGGGCTCCAGCACGATCGTGGCGGGTCGCCCGGCCAGGCCGGCCGCGACCTGGTCCACCCACTGCCGGTAGGCGCTGTGGCTGGGCGCGCCGCCACCGCTGGCACCGCTACAGTCCCGGTTCGGGATGTTGTAGACCACCATGATCGGGATCTTTCGCGCCGCGGCGGCGGCCCCGACGAACTGGTCCACCTCGGCCCGTACGGTGGAGGTGTTGGTGGTGGTGAACCAGCGACCCTGCGGCACGGCCGCGATCCGGTCCCGGATCACGGCTGCCCGCCAGTCGCCGGGGTTGGCGGCGACCCAGCGGGCGGCGCTGGCCTGAGGGTCGACGTAGAACGCGGAGTCGGCGGCGGAGGCCGGCGTGCCGCCGAGGATGCCGACCGCGACGGCGGCGGTGAGTGCGCTGGCAGCCACGGCTGTGAGCGCAGGTCTGCTTCTCATTGACGTCGTCCTCCATTATTGATGAGTATGCGTGGAAGCGCTCCCATGCTTTCTCGACAAGGTACGCGTCCATTACCGGCATGTGAAGACCCTGTGACGCCATCTTCCGGTTCGTGAAGAGAGACAATGGCGGCATGCGCCTGGTGATCACGGCCGACACCCATGTGCCGAAACGGGCCCGCGACCTGCCAGAGCCGCTCTGGGCGGCGGTCGACGCCGCCGACGTGGTGCTGCACGCCGGGGACTGGGTGGACGTCGCGCTCCTCGATGCCTTGCGGGACCGGGCGCGCCGGCTCGTCGGGGTGTACGGCAACAATGACGGCCCCGACCTGCGGGCCCGGCTGCCCGAGGTGGCCCGCGTCGAGCTAGCCGGCCTGCGGGTCGCGGTGGTGCACGAAACCGGCCCGAGCGCTCGCCGCGAGCAGCGCTGCGCCGCCGCGTACGGCGATTGCGACCTGCTCGTCTTCGGCCACTCGCACATCCCGTGGGACACCGTCGCCCCCGGCGGGCTGCGCCTGCTCAACCCCGGCTCCCCGACCGACCGACGGCGTCAACCGCACGCCACCTACCTGACGGCGCGGGTGGCGTCGGGGCGACTCGACCGCGTCGAGCTGCATCGCCTCCCCCCGCCCTGACCGCCGGTGCCGGCTACCGACGCCGGCGCACCGCCCGCATCACGCTGGCAGCTCGCCGGCTCCGGTTCGCTGCCCCCGGCTCGCCGGCTCCGGTGCTATCCTGCCGGCGGTCGGTTCACTGCCTCGGGCGGGCACGCAGGTGGGCGCGCTCGCCCTGGGTGCCGAACAGGCTGAGAAACTCGACCGGCTCGGGGTCGGCGGCGCCGAACCAGTGCGGCACGCGGGTGTCGAACTCGGCCGCCTCGCCGGGGGAGAGGATCATGTCCCGCTCGCCGAGCACCATCCGCAGCCGGCCGTTGAGCACGTAGAGCCACTCGTAGCCCTCATGGGTCTGCGGGTCGGGCTCCCGGCGACCGCTGCCGGCCGGGATCACCAGCTTGTACGCCTGGATGCCGCCGGCCCGGCGGGTCAGCGGCAGCATGATCATGCCGTGCCGGGTGACCGGGCGAAGATGGATGCGCGGATCGCCGGTGGGCGGGGCGCCGACCAGGTCGTCGAGCGTCACCCCGTGCGCCCGGGCCAGCGGGAGCAACTGCTCCAGGGTCGGCCGACGGGTGCCGGACTCCAGCCGCGACAGGGTGCTCACCGAGATGCCGGTCGCCGCCGACAACTCGGCAAGCGTCGTCTCGCGCTGCCGGCGCAGCGCCCGCAGCCGGGGCCCGACGTCGGCGAGCGCCCGGTCCAGGTCGTCGGTCATGCGACGAGCTTGCCAGACCGGCTCATCTGACGCGCTTGCCAGATTGGCAAGGCCGTCGCTCATCCCCACGAGCCCGGCCCGGCCCGCTGCCGCAAGCCTGCCGGGGCGCCGTGCAGGTCCGCGGCTGGGCCCTTTGTTGGTTATTCCGGGGCCGCAAGTGCAAGATCGCGGGAGTGGGGGGCGGTGCGTTCGCCCTTGCGGTCGAGTAGCCGCATGACCGGGGTGGCGGCCACGCCGTGTGCCACCACCGACACGATCACCACCAGGCCGACCGTGGCCCAGAGCAGTGCGGCCTGCGGGAAGTCGGCCTTCGTCGTCGCGTACGCCAGGTAGTAGAACGAGCCGACGCCCCGGATGCCGAACAGCGAGATCACCCAGTGCTCCGCCGGCCGACCCGGCGCGCCGCGCAGCGACAGCCAGCCGACCAGCGGCCGGATCACGAAGACCAGCGCCAACCCGACCAGCGCCGCCGGCCAGGTCAGCGGGGCGAGCAGCCCGCCGACCACCGCGCCGCCGAACAGCAGCAGCAACAGGACGGTCAGCAGCCGCTCGACCTGCTCGGCGAAGTCGTGCAGCACCGAGTGGAACTCGTGGGTGCGCTCCGCCGACCGGATCGCCCGGGCCGCCACGAACACGGCCAGGAAGCCGTAACCGCCCACCACCTCGACCAGCCCGTACGCCAGGAAGGTCGCGGCCAGCGCCAGGAACCCCTCGGCGTGCCGGGCCAGCCGCAGCTCACTGGGCGCGCGGAAGAACAGCTTGCCGAGCAGCCAACCGACCAGCAGCCCGCCGCCGATGCCGACGGCCAGCCTGTACAGCACGTCGACGGTGAACCAGTCGGCGAACCACTCGCGCGGGGTGAGGCCGGCGGTGGCGATCGCGATGGCCGCGTATACGAAGGGGAAGGCCAGAGCGTCGTTGAGGCCGGCCTCGCTGGTCAGCGCGAACCGCACCTCGTCCTCGGAGTCCTCCACGTCGGTCGGCTCGCCGACCTGCACGTCGGAGGCGAGCACCGGGTCGGTCGGGGCGAGCGCTGCGCCGAGCAGCAGCGCGGCGGCCGGCACCAGCCCCGCCCACCACCAGCCCAGCAGCGCCACCGCCGCGATGCACAGCGGCATCGCGATCGCCAGCAGCCGCCAGGTGGACGACCACCGGGCCCAGCTCAGCGGCCGGTCGATCTTCAGCCCGGCGCCCATCAGCGCGACGATCACGCCGATCTCGGTGAGGTGCGTGGCGACCTGGGGATACTTCAGCGGGTCGGGGTTGGGTAGCCCGGTCGGGAGAACGAAGACCAGCATGCCCAGGCCGAGGAACGCGATCGGCATCGACAGGGGGCGGCGTTCCAACACCCGGGGGAGGATTCCGGCCAGCAGGGCACTCAACCCCACCACCGCGAACGAGACGTCTACGGGCTCCACGACACCACTCCTCCACCCCACCCGCGAGGTGTGGGTGAGAGGTGACGGACCTTGCCCCGTCGGCGGTCGCCGTATGCGTACTGCTCGCAACCGATGCGCCCGCGTCACGGTGGCGCACGGGCCGGCGGTCAGCCCAGCGCCGCGACCGGGGAGTCCGCCAGGGCGCCCAGCAGAGCCGCCGGGTCGTCGTAGACGGCCACCGCACCCGCCCCGGCCAACTCGCCCCGGCTGGTGCCGCCACAGGTCAGCCCCACGCACGGGATGTCCAGCTTGCCGGCGGCGGCGACGTCCCAGACCGAGTCCCCGACGAAGACCACCCGGGACGCGTTCAGGCCGGACTGCTCCAGCGCGGCGACCAGGATGTCCGGCGCGGGCTTGCTGTGGTCGGCGTCGGCCGCGCAGGTGACCGACGCGATCACGTCGTCGGCGTCCAGCGCCCGGCGCAGCGCCCCCACCTCGTGCGCGGGGGCCGAGGTGGCGAGCACCACCCGCAGCCCCCGCCCGGCGCAGGCGCGCAGCAGGTCGGCGGCGCGCGGCAGCGGGGTCAGCCGCTCCCAGTACTCGCCGTACAGACTGCTGTGGGCGTCGCGCAGCCTCCCGTCGGCGCTGCGGTCCCGTTCCGGGCCGAGCAGGTGGCCCAGGATCTTGTCGGAGCCCATTCCGATGGCGCGGTGGATGGCCGCCATCGGCACCGGCTGGTCGGCCTGACGCAGCGCCTCCCACCAGCTCACCGTGTGCAGATAGGTGGTGTCGACCAGGGTGCCGTCGACGTCGAAGAGGACGCCGCAGGGATTGTCGATGGTCATGTGTGCCCTCCTACCCGGTCGGCGACGCGGCGAAGCGCGGCTGATCGACCGGTTCGCCTGCCACCCGGGGATCGTGCCCCCGGGTCGGGATCGGGATCGTGCTACCCGGGCGGGATCGTGCTATGCGGGCGGATTCGTGCTACCCGGGCGGGATGAGGATCTCGAACCAGACGGTCGAGCCGCGCACGGTCGGGTCGGTGCCCCAGGCGTCACTGAGCTGCTCGATCAGGCCGAGGCCCCGGCCCCGGCTGCTCAACGTGTCGGTCCGGGCCCGGGTCACGGTGCCCCGGGTTCCGGAGTCGGCGACCGACACCAGCAACCGCTCCGGGCTGAGGTCGATCTCGACGCGGGCGGCGGTGCCGGCGTGCAGCAGCGCGTTGGTCGTCAGCTCACTGGTGCACAGCACCGCGGCCCCGACCACGCCCTCGGGCACCCCCCAGTCGGTGAGCTGGGCGGTCATCCAGTGCCGCACCCGGCTCGGCGCGGTCGGCTCCGCCGGCACCTCCACGCTCGCCGAGCGGCTGGGAATCAGCGCGTGTTCCACCGCCAGCACCGCGACGTCGTCCTCCGTGGGGCCGGCGACGGCCGCCATCGCCACCGCGCACAGCGCCCGAGGGTCGCCGCTTGCCGCGTCGGCCACGGCCCCGGCGAGGCTGTCCAAACCGGCGGCGAGGCTCTGCCGCCGCCGCTCGATCACGCCGTCGCTGAACAGCAGCAGGGTGTCCCCGGGGGCGAAGCGGACGGTGGTGGTGCGCGGGTCGCAGCCCAGCCCGAGCGGAGCGCCCGGCAGCACGTCCAGGTACTCCGCCACCGGCTCGCCGTCCGGCCCGCCCCGGCGCACCAGCGGCGCGGGATGCCCGGCGGTGGCCAGGGTGAGCCGTTCCCGCTGCGCGTCGACCACCCCGAAGACCACGGTCACGAACAGCTCCTGGCTGCCGGTCTCGGCCCCGAGGCTGCCCACCAGGCGGTCCAGCCCGGCGAGCACGGCGTCGGGACGCGGATCGGTCAGCGCCAGCGCACGCAGCGCCGCCCGGACCTGGCCCATCCGGGCCGCCGCCTGCACGTCGTGCCCCGCGACGTCGCCGAGGACGACGCCCAGCTCGCCGCTGGGCAGCAGGAACGCGTCGTAGAAGTCCCCGCCGGCGGCGTTGCCGTCGACACCGGCGTCGTACCGGGCGGCGATCCGCAGCCGGGGCAGGTCCGGCAGGTGCTCCGGCAGCATACTGCGCTGGAGAAGCTGGGCGGTGCCGTGCTGGGTCTCGAACCGGCGGGCGCGCTCGGCGGCTTGGCCGATCAGCTCGGCTGAGGCGGCCAGCAGGGCCCGCTCGGCGGCCGACCAGGGCCGGACCGCGTGGTACCCGACGGTGAGCCCGCCCCGTAGGGCCGACGTCCGCAGCGGCTGGGCGGCCAGGGCCCGGACCTTCTGGTCGTGCCGGTCCACCGCGACGTCGCGCAGCGGCTGGCCGTCGGAGACGATCTGGGCGACCCCGCTGCGCGCGGCGACGATCAGCGGGCCGGTGGACTCGGCCGGCGAGCGCCGCCACAGCGGGGGAAGCCGCTCGTCGGCCTCGTCCAGCAGCTCGCCGCGTACCCGCCGCACCGTGCGCCACCCGGCGCCGTCGTCCACCCCGAAGGTGACCCGGTCGGCGTCGAACGCGGTGAGCAGGTAGCGCAGTGCGACCCGGGCCACGTCGTCCAGGGTGAGGGTGCCCGCCAGGGCGGCGGCGACGTCGCCGAGGCTCTGCAACTGCTCGGTGACCTGGCTGGTCTCGGCGGCGACGATCAGCACCCCGACGATCTGCCCCGCGCTGTCCCGTACGGGGGAGTGGCCCCGGGTGAACACCGGCTGCGCGCGGGCGTCGGGGTGGGGCTGGTCGAACGGGAGTACGGCCTCCCGCTCCAGGGAGGACTCGCCCTGCCGGTAGGCCCGGTCGAACGCGTCGCCGACGCCCGGCTCGTCCCACACGTCGGCGAACACCTCGGCCGCCGGCCGGCCCACCGCGCCCGGGTGGCGGTCACCGATCAGCGTCGCGTACGCCTCGTTGTAGAGCAGCAGGAGGTCGTCGCCGAAGGCGAGCGCCATCGGCACCGGCGAGGCGAGGATCAGCTCGATCGCCCCGCGTGCCGCCGGATCCCAGCGCTGAATCGGGCCGAGCGCCGTCGTGGCCCAGGAGTGGCCGAGAACGACGCCGGCGGAGTCGGAGGCGGACGCCCCCGCGGCGGGCGTTGCTGGCGTGGGGACTCGCCCGACCGTGCCTGGCATGTCCGCAGCCTAGCTGGAGCGCCCGCCCCACGGCCCGATCGCGGGGCCGCCCGGCGTCCGACGGTCCCGCAGGGCCGGCGGCAGGTGCCAGTCAGCGCAGGTCAGGGTGGTTCTGGAGGCAGATGTCGGAAAAATCGGTGCGCGTCGCGCGGCGTGCGCCGGGACGAGGCGGGTATGCGCGCGCCGAAGTCCATGCGACAGGAGGGACACCATGCAGAAAACCCTCGCGGTCGGGCAGGTAGACATCGGTAACGCCCTGACCGATATGTGGAGGTCGGTGCTGCTCTTCGTCCCGAGGGCGATCGCGTTCGTCGTGATCCTCGTGGTGGGGTGGCTCATCGCCAAAGCGGTCCTCAAGATCGTGGACGCGGCACTGGAGCGGGTGGGGTTCGACCGCGCGGTCGAACGGGGTGGGATCCGGCGCGCGCTGGAACGCACCAAGTATGACGCCAGCGACATCCTGGCGAAGCTGGCGTACTACGCCGTGCTGCTGTTCACCCTGCAGTTCGCCTTCGGGGTGTGGGGGCCGAACGCGATCAGCGACCTGATCCGGGGGGTGGTCTCGTGGCTGCCCCGGGCGTTCATCGCGATCGTCATCGTGGTGGTGGCCGCCGCGATCGCCAACGCGGTGCGGGACCTGGTCACCGGCTTCCTGGGCGGCCTGTCCTACGGCCGGGTGCTGGCCGACCTGACGGCGGTCTTCATCCTGGCGCTCGGCGTCATCGCCGCGCTCAACCAGGTGGGCATCGCCACGACCGTCACCACGCCGGTGCTGATCGCAGTGCTCGCCACGGTGGCCGGCATCCTGATCGTCGGCGTCGGCGGTGGCCTGGTGCGGCCGATGCAGAACCGCTGGGAGGGCTGGCTCGACCGGGCCGCCGCGGAGTCCCGGGCGCTGCGGGAGCACCGCCAGGCGGAGACCGCCGGCCGGGGCGACGTCGAGCGGCGGATGGCCGACCGGGCGGGTGCCGAGCGTGTCCGGGCCATGCCCGAGGGGTCGATGACCGGCGCGCGGGGCGGGCAGGGGACGTACCGCTCCGGCAACATGCCGGGCGACGAGACCCAGCAGTTCGGTCGCCCGGGTAGCTGACCGGGGGAGCACGAGGGGGAGGGGGCTCGCGCGGGCCTCCTCCGTCGTGCGGGTCGCCCACTGCGTTTGCGTCGGCGGGCGTGTGTCACAGAGGCCGTGCGTGTGGTCAGGGAGCCGGCGGCGCAGCCGGGCGGGCGCCCAGGGAACGGGCCAGGGCACAGACCGCGAGCAGGCGGGTGAGCAGCCAGTCGGATGCCGACCAGTCCGCCGAGCGGGTGGGCGGCTGCCAGCCGTGCTCCCGCGCCGCGTCCCGGACGCCCTCGGCGTACCCGGCGAGCGCGGCTGCGGTCAGCGGGCGGCGGTCGCCGCCGAGGCTGTCCCGGACGGCGGCGGCGTGCTGGTCGATCTCGGCGAGCAGGCCGGGGCGGGTGGCGGCGGCGGCGAGCCCGGCGGTGCCGATCGACACCGCCAGGACGGCCAGGGCGGCGCTGGCGGAGTCCACGGCGGAGTGACTCGGAACATGGTTCGACGACGCGCGCATGAGGACCGAGGCTAATCGGCCGGTACCCGTGCTCGCCTCGGCCGCTCGGCCGGTCCCGCCTCCTCCACCCATCGGTCGGCACCCGAGGCGGGAGGATTGATCCGGCCGGCGAGGGGCAGAAGGGAGAACGGGTCGACACCGGCGCGTCCGGTACGGGGAGGAACGCATGGGACAGCAGGACGAACCCGACGAGCGGCACCGCCGCCCTGCCGGGGTGGGTGATGCCACCGTCGAGGCGCTCGGCAGGCTCAGCGAGGCGCTGGAAACCGTCGAGCGGGTGCGCGGGCACCTGTACTCGCTGCACCAACTCCTCGGCCACGCCGACCTGATGCTCGACGACGTCGTCGAAAGGTTCCGCGCGGCCGGCCACGACGCGATCGCCGACCGGATCGCCACCGACCTGCTCGGTCGCAACGTGATCGCCGGCCGGTGGACCTTCCAGGTCGTCGAGGACTTCGACGACGGGTACTACGCCCTGTTCCGGGACCTCGACCGGCAGGCCCGCGACGAGCTGGCCGGCGGCCGGCGGCACCTGTACGAGGCGGAGATGAAGGAGCGGCGGCGTACCCGGGGTCGCCCGGGGCACGAGGCACGCCCGGTCGGCGGCTGACGCGGCCGACGGCCGGACGGGTTGGCTCCCGACCTAGCTAGTCGGAGGAGCGGGCGTTCACCGGGCGACGTCGGGAGGCGTCGTCGGCGATGATCACCGTGGCGACCATCAGGGCGACGCAGAGGCTGAACAGCCACGAGTCGTCGGTGGCGAACTTGGCGGCGACCGGTGCCTGGACGGCGGCGAGGAGGAAGCCGAGCCAGGCGAGACGACGCTGACGAACGGTGAGGAAGCCGGAGCCCTGTCGCATTCGGAAAGTCTTGCGCGGCGCGCCCCGATCGCCGTCACCCGATCGGACGATTCTGGATGACCTGTCCCGTTTCCTGGATGCACGTACCGTACTTATTGACCCTTCGGGGGATGCGAGCGAAGTTGATGGTCGTTCTCGGGTCGGTGCGGCAGGATGGTCGATCGTGTCCACCCCCACGCCGCCC
>NZ_SMKJ01000277.1:0-9466 GCF_004348615.1 Micromonospora sp. KC207 | reverse complement strand
GAGCCGACCGCGACCGGCGGGGCCGCCACCCCGGCCGCCACCTCGGCGGGCGACGGGGACCTGGTCATTCCGCTCACCGGCGTCCGCAAGGCGATCGCGGACAAGCTCTCCCGCAGCCGGCGGGAGATCCCCGAGGTGACCATCTGGGTCGACGTGGACGCCACGGCCCTGGTGGAGACCCGCCGGGCGATCAACGCCGCGACCCCGGACACGCCGGTGAGCCTGCTGGCCCTGCTGGCCCGGATCTGCCTCAGTGGGCTGCGCCGGTTCCCGCAACTCAACGCGCGCGTCGACACAAAGGGGCAGCGGATCGTCCAGTTCCGGGGGGTGCACCTGGGCATCGCCGCGCAGACCGACCGGGGCCTGCTCGTCCCGGTGCTGCGCGACGCGCAGTCGCTCACCACCCGGGAACTGGCCGCGGCGCTCGCCGAGACCACGGCCGCCGCCCGGGCCGGCACCCTGCCGCCGGCCCGCCTCACCGGAGGCACCTTCACCCTCAACAACTACGGCGTGTTCGGCGTCGACGGCTCCACTCCGATCATCAACCACCCCGAGGCGGCGCTGCTGGGCGTGGGGCGGATCGTGGACAAGCCGTGGGTCGTCGACGGGCAGCTCGCGGTACGCAAGGTGACCCAGCTCAGCCTCACCTTCGACCACCGGGTCTGCGACGGCGGGGTGGCCGGCGGCTTCCTGCGGCACGTCGCGGACTGCGTGGAGCAACCCGCCCTCCTGGTCGCCAACGTGTGAGCCGGTCCCGGCCGTGCGCCGCCGGGACCGGAACCCTTTGCGCCCCGCCTGTCCCGTTTCCCGCGCCGCCCGCCCCGAGTACGCCGGAAATGTGCCCCGAGCCCGATCGTCCGGTCGATCGCCCGGCCGGTCCCGGAAGGCTGTCCTCGATCCGGGAAACAGCGGCCATCGCGACGGGAAGAGGACATTCCTTCACCTGGCCGGGCGCGGTTCCTTTCGGCCCGGCCTCCTTTCCCGCCCCGTTTCTCCGCGCGGTGGACGGGAAATCGGGCGCCGACGACGACCACCCGGTCGGGGCAACCGGACCTGGGACAACCACGACGACCATCCCCAGACCGCCTGGACACGCCGCCGGTGGGCGGCCGGTGGGACCGCGACCACGGCGACCAGGACTGGCACCGAGGGCGGGGCGAACCGGTCGTCCGGGGTGGACCTGCCGATCGGTGACACCGGCCTCTCCGGGCGCGGCATACCATTTTCGTCCCGCCACCGCCGAAACTGTCGACAATAGCTCCGCGCCTTTCCGGAAACTGCGCCACGCTTCCCGTCGCGCCGTACACAATGTGGTCAACGGGGAGCGGAAAAGAGGTGCGGGATATGGACGTAAGGCGGCGAATGAGGCTCATGGCGGTGACCATCGCGGCCCTGCCACTGGTCCTCGGCGGATGCACCGCCGAGCGGGAGAGGGCCGCCGAGCGAGCCGGGCGGGCGGCGCCCGCGCCCGTGGTCGACCTGTCGCCCGCCGATCGGGCCCGCGACGTCCCGATCAGCGCCGAGATCGGCACCAGCGTGGCCCACGGCAGGGTCACCGGCGTCCGGCTCACCGACGACAAGGGCCGGCAGGTCCCGGGCGAGCCCCGGCAGGACGGCACGAGCTGGGTTCCCAACGCGCCGTTGGCCGGCGGGCGAACGTACACCGCCGAGGTGACGGTGACCGGGGACGGCGGGAGGACCGCCACCCGCAGGACGACGTTCACCACCGCGCCGAAGCCGACCAAGCCGGCCATCACCAGCACGCTCTACTTCGCGGGCAACCAGACGTACGGCACGGCGATGCCCGTGACGGTGGCCTTCGACCCGGGCGTGCCGAAGGAAGCCCGCGCGGCGGTACAGAAGCGGCTGTTCGTCAGGACCGACCCGCCGCAGCCGGGCACCTGGTCCTGGCTGGAGGACGGCACCCAGGCCTACTACCGCGCGCCCGACTTCTGGCGGCCAGGCACCAGGATCAGCGTTCGGGCGGCCCTGGAGGGCCTGCCGATCGGCAAGGACCTGGTGGGCGACGCCGAGCACCGGGCCACCTCGAAGATCGGCCGGCAGGTCTCCCTCGACATCGACAACGCCACCAAGCAGATGTCGGTCTTCCGCGACGGCAAGCTGGTTCGCCGGATCCCGGTCAGCCTCGGCAAGCCGAGCACGCCCAGCTCCAGCGGCAAGATGGTGATCATGGAGAAGCACGAGCGGACGACGTTCGACACCCGAGGTGAGCCCGACGGCGGCTACGTGGTCGACGTCGACGACGCCCAGCGGCTCACCTGGGGCGGGGAGTTCATCCACTCCGCGCCGTGGTCGGAGGGCGACCAGGGCAACACCAACGTCTCGCACGGCTGCGCCAACGTCTCGGCCACCGCCGCCGACTGGCTGATGGGGATCACCCAGGTCGGCGACCTCGTCACCGTCACGGGCACCGAGGTGCCGCTGCGGGCCGGCAACGGATGGACAGCCTGGAACGTGAGCTGGGACGAGTTCGCCAAGGGCAGCGCCCTGCCCGTCCCGGCCGGGCTGCGGCCCAGCCCGCACACCGTGCCGCACCCGGGGGCGGTGGCCGGCGGGGGATCGCCCGGGCCGACGCCGTCGGCCAGCGGCGGCTGACCATCGGGAGGAACGACCGCCGGGCCGGCCCCGTCACCGCACGGTGGCGGGCCGACCCGGCACGACCGCCAGCGGCATCTGGTTCGGCCGTAGTCGCAGTCAGTCGAGCCGCACCCGGGCCACGCCGGAGCTGACCAGGGAACCCAGCCAGAGCCGGTCGCCGTGCTGGCGTACCCCGGTGATCATCCAGTAGGCGCCGCGCGGGCCGTGCAGGGTCCGCAGCACCGTGCCTGCGCCGTCGACGAGCGCGACCAGCCCGTAGCGACGCGGCTGCGGCCGGACCGCGTCGGGCAGCAGCGCCACCAACTGCCGCAGGCGCGGGTGCGGCAGCAGGCGCTCCACCACCGGCAGCCGGGGGCTGGGCAGGGCGATCCAGTACGTTCCGTCGCCGACCCCGCAGAGGTTGTCCGGGTACGCCGGCAGGTCCGCCAGCATCGTGGCCCCGCCGCCGGGCAGGTCGACCCGCAGCAGCCGGTGGGTGGTCGTCTCCACCAGAATCAGCGCCGACTCGTCGGGGGTCAGCGCGATCCCGTTGGGGAAGTAGAGCCCGTCGGCCACCACGTCGGTCCGCCCGGTGCCCGGATGGTAGGCCAGCACCCGCCCGTTGGGCCGGTGTTCGAGCAGGTCGTGCTTCCAGTGCGACAGAGGAAAGCGGTCCGAGCTGTCGGTGAAGAAGATCGTGCCGTCCCGGGCCACAGCGGCGTTGTTGGCCAGGTGCACCGGCGGGGCGCTGCCGGTCAGCTCCCGTACCGCCCCGTCCGGGGTGACCCGCAGCAACCCCCGGTACGCGTCGCAGACGACCAGGCTGCCGTCGCGCGGGTCGAGTTCGATGCCGAGCGGCCGGCCCCCGGTCTCCGCCAGCGACCTCGCGGGCGTGCCCGCCGGCGCGTCGGCCGGCCACCACCAGAGCCGGCCGTCCTCGTCCCCGCTGATCACCCGGCCGGCCGGGTCGACCACCACGTCCTCGGGGCCGTGCGCGCCCCTGGGCAGCGGCAGCAGCTCCACCTCGTCGAGCCGCCGGTCGTCGGGCGCCCACGGCCCGGCCAGCGGGGGCGCCACGGTGGCCGGCTCGCGGACGGGGCGGATGGGCCGGGGTGCGCGGGAACGGGGTACGACCATCGGGCCCATTGTCGCCCCGCTGCCGCGCCGCAGTCGCGTCGCGCGGCGGCGTGTCGGCCGGTCGGGCCGGAGCATCGCCTCCGGCCTCCCGCCAGGGCGTATCGGGGGCGGCTCGGGGTCAGACCCTGGGTGTACCCGGAGTCACTTTCGAACAGGGCGGAAATGTCGGTGGGTGGGGCTAGATTCGTGGCCATGGAGCAGCGCAGCGATCGATTCCACGTGCAGATCAACGTGGGCGACGACGTGGTGGAGATGCGGGCGAGCGGCGAGGTCGACATCGCCACGGTCGGCGTGCTCCGCGCCGCGCTCTGGGCCGCCCCGGCCCGGCCGCTGCTGCGGCTCGATGTCTCCGGCGTCCGGCTGCTCTCCGCCGCCGGGGTGCGGGCGCTGGTCGCCGCACACCGCCGGGTCCGCGCCCGTGGCGGTGAGCTGGTGCTCGTCGACCCGGCTCCGACGGTGGCCCGGGTGCTGCACGTCACCGGCCTGAGCCGGGTCATCCCGGTCCGGGCGCGTGCCGTCGCCGGCCCGCTCGCCGCCGCGCCGGTTGCCCCCGAGCCCGCCGCGTCCGTCACGGCCGCGTCTGCGGGGGCAGCGCCCGCGCTGCTTGCGCTGCCCCCGGGGTTGCTCGCGCCGCTGGTCACCGAGCGGGGCACCGCGCCACTGGTGCCCGCCTGACCTGGGCCGCCGGGGCGGTCCCGCGCTGCTTCCCGCACCGGCGAAGCCGGGGCCGCCGGCCATCGCCGACGACCCCGGCCGGGGAGCTGACGCGGGTCAGCGCACGCCGAGCAGGTCGACGACGAAGACGAGCGTCTCGCCCGGCGCGATGACGCCTCCGGCGCCCCGGCTGCCGTAACCGAGGTGCGGCGGGATGGTCAGCTTGCGCCGGCCGCCGACCCGCATGCCGACCACGCCCTGGTCCCAGCCGGCGATGACCCGCCCGCCGCCCAGCGGGAACTCGAACGCCTCGCCCCGGTTCCACGACGCGTCGAACTCGCGGCCCGTCGAGTGCGCCACGCCCACGTAGTGCACGCTGGCCCGCTGCCCCGGCTGAGCCTCCGGGCCGTCGCCGACGGTGATGTCCTCGATGACGAGATCGGCGGGCGGCGCGCCCTCGATCGGGCCGATTTCGGGCTTGTCCATGCCGTACGCCTCCTGGTCGGTGGTGCGTCCACTGCGGTCGCCGTCGATCCTGCCGGATCGCGATCGGCCGATCTCCATCGGTCCCGCCGTACCGGCGGGGTGAGCGCCATGATCGGCGGCCTAGACTCGGGCGGTCGACGGCCGACGGAGGAACAGGCGGATGACGCGCACCGGTGGTGACCACGGCTCCCTGCTGCGCCCGGTCGCGGCGTCGGCCGGGCGGGCCCCGGTCCTCACCCGCGCCGGTCAGGTCGTGTACGCGGCCCGGCGACTGGGGGAGCTGGTGCACGGCCGGCCGCCCGGGGTCACGGGCCACCAGTGGAACTCGGCCGGCCGGGAGGGCTTCGACCACGTGGTGTGCGCCGGGGACAGCGGCCGTCCGCTGTTCGCCGTCGAGGTCGGGCCGCCGGCCCCGGCCGGTTCCGCCGCGCAACGCGCCGAGCGGATGAAGGACGCGGTCTGCGCGGCGGTCGGCCTGCCGGTGCTGCGGGTCGCCTCGCCCACCCTGCGTGCCGCCGACCACGGCCGGCGGATCGTCGAGTACGTCATCGACGCCCGCGCCTACGCCGACGCCGTGTCGCCGGAGCCGGGGCAGAACGACCCGGGGGACGTTGCGCCGGTGCGGTTCCGGGAGATCGTCGGCCGGCTGCCGGACGGGCGCAGCGGCCACGTCAACGACCTCGGCGCCCTCGCCCGGGCGGCGGCCGTGGAGGCGTACGTCTCCCGCCGGCTGGTCGACCCGATCGTCCGAGGCCTGCACGTGTGCTGGACAAACGGCCCGGTGGAGGGCTGGAGCTGGGTGGAGGTGCTTCCCGGCCGGTGCCTGGTGGAACGGGTCGAGGTCGTCCAGCAGCGCTTCTCGTGCGGCGTCGACGCGGGTCGGTTCGCCGAGGACCTGGCCGCCGTGGCGGTCGGCGAGCGGCTGCGCGGCATCGAGGCAGCCGGCCCGGAGCTGGTGGCGCGGGAGGAGCTCGACCGGGACATCCGCGGGCTGCGTCAGCGGCGCGGCGAGATGCGGGACGGTTTCGCCTACGACCATCTCTGCGCCGGCTGACCGACGCGTCCACCGGGGCGACCGGGTCTCCACAAATTCCCGTATCCGGGTTGAACCTTCGCCGTCGCGGCTCCGTACTCCAGCGCGAATGGACACGGATCTCCCCCGCCGCGCCGGCCGGCGCGACGACGATGAGGAAAGGGCATCGTCGGTCATCGACACGCGACCGGAACGTCGCAGTGATCCTCGCCGAGGCATCCCACCCGAATTCATCGGTCCGACGGGATCACGGGTCAACTACCGGATCGAGAAGGAGAGCAATTCGATGCGCAGGTCCCCACGGGCGCGCCGGTCATCCGGTAACGCGCGGAGCAAGCGGCTGCTGGCCGTTGTCGGCACGCTTGCGGTCTTCGGTGGAGTCGTCGCCGTGACCCAGATCTCGTCGGCCCAGGACCGGCGGACGACCACTCGCGCCGCGGCGGCGTCATGCGTGGCACCCAGCCCCGGTGCGACCTCGAATATCGGCAGCAGCACCACCCAGACGTGGCAGAACGGTCGGTGGGTGCGCAATCACTGGGGTGACGGCCAGATGTCGGCCGCGGAATGCCAGTCGCTCAAGGCCGGGGGCGCGACCAACGCCAACACCAACGCCGCCGCGGCGGGCTCGACTGTCGCCTGCCCCGATGTCGCCAGCAAGCTGCCCCCGGTCCCGGCCGCGGCCAAGGCCGAGGTGGACCGCAACCTCGCCCTGCTCAAGACCCAGATCGACGAGGCGAACAAGCGGCTGGCGGCCGAGGGCCGCAACGGCGGGCAATTCATCCAGAACGCGATCCTCGGGCCGCTGGCCGACAAGCGCCGGGCGACCCTGGACCGGATCGCGATCGCCATCGGCCGGGTGGCGCAGCGCCCGCAGGGCCTCGACCAGCTCGCCACGTGTCAGCTCGCCGTCGGTGCCAACCCCAACGCCGGCAACAACAACGGTGGTCAGAATGGCGGGAACAACAACGGGGGCCAGAACAACGGCAACGGCCTCGGTGTCCTCGCGAAGGACTGCGGCAACAGCCGGCTGCAGCCGCACGACGGCTTCCAGAACGGCAACCGGTGCGTCAGCACCGCGTTCGGCGAGGTCGGCGCGGCGGCCAACAACCCGTCGCTGTTGATCACGCAGTTCCCCAACCAGGTCCAGCGCAACCAGCCGTTCCAGCTCCGGGTCACCACCCGCAACCTGATCCGGGACCGGTTCCTCGCCGCGGGCCAGGGCGGCTACTACCTGGAGAGCTCCCTGCTGAACGGCCAGGGGCTGGTCCGGGGCCACTTCCACACCGCCTGCCGGATGCTGAACAGCACTCGTCAGCCCCCGAACCCGCAGGACGTGCCGGCGTTCTTCGTAGCCACCGAGGACGGCCGGGGTGGCTCGCAGCCGGACGACGTCATCATCCAGGTGCCGGGCCTGCCGCAGTCCGGCACCGCGCAGTGCTCGGTCTGGGCCGGTGACGGCTCGCACCGCATCCCGATGATGGAGCGGGCCAACCAGACCCCCGCGATCGATGTGGTGCGGATCCAGGTCAACTGAGCCGGCGCCGCGACGCTGCGCCGTACGCACACCCGGGCCGCCCGGGGGCAGAACTTGCCCCGGGCGGCCCGGGTGCGTTTGGCGCGGTGCCGCGAGCGGCTGTCGAGCGCGATGCCGGGGCGTGCGGGGAAATCGCCGCAGAAAACAGCCGGGGGCGACGCCGAGTCTCCAGCGTGACCCCGGTGTTCCCGATCGTGCGCGCGGTGGGGCTTAGCGGTTCTTGAAGGCCTCGACGACCGACACGGGGATCCGGCCCCGGTCGGAAATCTCGTAGCCGTTCTTGGTGGCCCATTCCCGGATCGCCCGGTTCTGCTCGCGATCCATTCCCGAGACCGGCGCGCGGCCTGGGCGACGGACGGTACGTCCGACGTCGACCGGCCCTCGGCCGATACGCCGGCCAGCGTTGATGTAGGGGTCGAGTGCCTTCCGGAGGGTGCCGGCGTTCTCGTCGGACACATCGATGGTGTACGCCACGCCGTCCAGGCTGAACTCGACGGTCCGATCCGCCTTCCCGCCGTCGAGGTCGTCCGTCAAGACGGTGATTACTTTCCGGGCCATCGCCAATTACTCCTTGTGTGGGGCGGGGTGTGTTACGAGTTTGACGTATCACCTGGCGAATCCGCAAGAATATGCCTCGTTTGCATTCGGCGCGTCGAGTTGGCCCCGATGCAATCCCGCTGCTTCGGTGGAATTTGCAGTACGCCTTCCTCCCGCGCGAGCCCGGTCTTCATCGAGGCCACCAGCATGCAGGGCGAGCCGGGGCTGACCCTGACCGGCCAACTCGGCGACGTGATGAAGGAGTCCGCGCACATCGCGCTGTCGTACCTGCGCTCCAACGGCCGCCGGTTCGGCATCGACCCGAACGCCCTCGCCGGGCGGCGGATCCACCTGCACGTCCCGGCGGGCGCGGTGCCGAAGGACGGGCCGAGCGCCGGCATCACCATGGTGACGGCCTTGGCCTCGCTGGTGACTGGCCGCCCGGTGCGGCCCGAGTTCGGGATGACCGGCGAGGTGACCCTCCCCGGGCGGGTGCTGCCCATCGGCGGGGTGAAGCAGAAGCTGCTCGCCGCGCACCGGGCCGGCCTGACCGAGGTGATCATCCCGGGCGCGCAACGAGCCGGACCTGGACGACCTGCCGGCCGAGGTGCGCGAGGCGCTGACCGTGCACACCCTCGCCGACGTCGCAGACGCGCTCGCCCTGGCGCTGCGCCCGGCCGACGCCGACACCCGCACCGGCCCCGCCCTCACCACCGCCTGAGGCGTAGGCAGGGGCCCCGTGTTGTCGCATTGCGCATAGCAGGGGCCCCTGTCAACGACGTCGGTGCCGGGCGCGGCGCGGCGGGGTCACCGCGCGTCGGCCGCGCTCGTGCCCCGGGCCGGGGCCGACCATCGTCAGGGACGGTCGCGGTCGCGGCGTACCGTCGTCTTGCGGCCCTTGATGGTGCTGCCCCGCAGCCCGGCGATCACCTCGTCCGCCACGGCGGCCGGCACCTCGACCAGCGAGAACCGGTCCGCGATCTCGATCGAGCCGATGTCCCGGCCGCTGACCCGGGTCTCCCCGGTGATCGCCCCGACCAGGTCCTGCGGGCGCACCCCGGCGCGCCGGCCCAGCCCGATGAAGACCTGGGTGGTGCCCCCGGAGCGGGGACGCCCCGGCCGTCGCTCGCCACCACGCCCCTCCTGCCCCGGGCGCGCCTCGCGCGGCGGGCGGACCGCGACCTGCGGAATCTCCTCCTCGTCGTCGTCCGAGCCCGGGGAGGCGGCCTCGTGGGCCAGCTTCACCGCCGCGAGCGCGACCTCCATCATGTCGAACTCGTCCGACAGCGACTCCACGATCACCCGGAACGACTCCAGGTCGTCCTCCAACAGGCTCTCCCGCAGCGCCGCCTGGGTCAGCTCCAGCCGCCGGTTGCGTAGGTCGGCCGCCGTGGGGATCTTGTCGATGGCGATCCGCTGCCCGGTCACCCGCTCGATGGTCTTGAGCATCCGGTGCTCGCGTGGCTCCGCGAGGGTGATCGCCACCC
>NZ_SMKJ01000276.1:0-9532 GCF_004348615.1 Micromonospora sp. KC207 | reverse complement strand
GATGCGTGGGCAGGGTGTGGGCCGGTTCGTGGAGATCGGCCCGGATGCCACGTTGAGTGGGTTGGTGGCGCAGTGTCTCGATGACACGCCGGTGGTGGTGGCGAGCCTGCGCAAGGACCGCGACGAGGTCACCGCGGTCACCCAGGCGGCGGGGGAGTTGTTCACCCACGGCGTCCCCATCGACTGGGACGCCTACTACACCGGCATCGCCGCCAACCGGGTACCCCTACCGACATACCCGTTCCAGCAGCAGCGGTACTGGTTGGCGGCCTCGGCGGAGGGCGGGGACGCCGCGTCGTTGGGGTTGGCGCCGGTGGATCACCCGTTGCTGGCCGCCGCGACCGTGCTGGCCGACAACGACACCCTGATCCTGACCGGCCGCCTGTCCACCACCACACAACCCTGGCTCGCCGACCACACCGTCGCCGGGACGATCGTCTTCCCCGGCACCGGCCTGGTCGAGATCGCCATCACCGCCGGCGACCAGGTCGGCTGCCCGCGACTGGACGAGCTGACCCTGCACGCGCCGCTGACCCTGCCCGAGCGCGGCGGGGTCCTGGTCCAGGTGAGCGTCGGCGTGCCGGACAGCGCCGGAAGCCGGCCGGTCAACATCTACGCGCGTGCCGAGGGGCTGACCGACTCCGCACCCTGGGTACGGCACGCCAGCGGCAATTTGGCCCCGGCCACGCCGCCGCCCGGGTTCGCGCTGGCCGCCTGGCCGCCCGCCGGAGCCACCCCGGTCGACCTCACCGGCGGGTACGCGGAGCGGGCCGGCCGGGGCGGGCTGGTACACGGGCCGGTGTTCCAAAGCCTGTGCCGCGCCTGGCGCCTCGGTGACCAGATCTTCGCCGAGCTCAGCCTGCCCGAGCAGGCCCGCTTCGGCGCCGAGGAGTTCGGACTGCACCCGGCCCTGTTCGACGGCGCGCTCCAGGCGATCGGCCTCCTCGACACCGACCGGGAAAGCGACGCCGACCGGGCAGGCGACGCCCTGCCGTACGCCTGGTCCGGGGTCGAGCTGCACGCCTCCGGTGCCGTCGCGTTGCGGGCGCGGATCACCCGGGCCAGCGGGACCGGCCCGGACGAGGACGGCGGCGCGACCGTCGCGCTGGAACTCGCCGACCCGGCCGGCCAGCCGGTCGCCTCGGTCGACTCCCTGCTGCTGCGCGTGGCCCCGGCCGAGCTGACCGCCGGCCATCCCCGTCCGGGTGCGCCGAACGGGGCGCTGCTGCACCTGGACTGGGTACGCGTCGCCCTGCCAGCGCCGGACCGCCTCTCTGTGGCGGGGCTGTCCGGTCAGCCGGACGCCGAGCCGGTACCCGATCTGGCCGTCCTGCGGGTGATTGGCGGGCCGGACGCCGAGGCGGCTCGCGCGGCGACCCACCGCACCCTGGCCGACGTGCAGGGCTGGCTGGACGACGACCGGTTCGCCGGCTCCCGGCTGGTGGTGGTGACCCGCGGCGCGGCGGGGTTGCCCGGCGAGGACCCGGTGGACCTCGGTGCCGCCGCGGCCCGCGGGCTGGTCCGCGCGGCCCAGTCCGAACACCCCGGCCGGCTGATCCTGGTGGATGTCGAGGCCGGACCGGACCGTGACCCCGGCGCGGAGGACGAACTGCTGCCCGCGATCGCCGCCAGCGGGGAGCCCGAGGTGGCGGTCCGGGGCGGAACCGCCTACGTACCCCGGCTGTCCCGGACCGGTGCGCCACCCGCCGGCACCGATCCAACCTGGACCGGACCGGTGTTGATCTCCGGCGGTACCGGTGCGCTCGGGCGGGTCGTCGCGGAACACCTGGTCCGCCGGTACGGGGTGCGGAAGCTGCTGCTGGTCAGCCGGCGGGGCCGGCGGGCACCTGGGGCCGGCGAACTGGCCGCCGAGCTGACCGAGCTGGGCGCCCGGGTCGAGATCGTGGCCTGTGACCTGGCCGACCGCCGGGCCGCCGGAAAGCTGCTGGCCCGGCGGAAGGTGACCGCGGTGGTACACGCGGCCGGGACACTCGACGACGGCGTCCTCGCCTCGCTCACCCCGGAGCGGGTCGACACCGTGCTCGGGCCCAAGGCCGCCGCCGCGTGGCACCTGCACGAGCTGACCAAGAACCGGGAGCTGAACGCGTTCATCCTGTTCTCCTCGGCGGCCGGAGTGCTGGGCGCACCCGGACAGGCCAACTACGCCGCCGCCAACAGCTTCCTGGACGCCCTGGCCGCTCACCGCCGGGCCGCCGGGCTGCCGGCGCAGTCGCTGGCCTGGGGGCCGTGGGCGCTCGACGGCGGCATGGCCGGCGCCACCGGCGGTACCCGGGGCGGGCGCGCGCCCATCCGACCGCTGTCCACATCGGAAGGTCTGGCGCTGTTCGACGCGGCGGTGGCGGCGGACCTGGCGTTGCCTGTGCCGATCCAGCTCGACCTCGCGGCGCTGCGCGCCGACCCGGGCGCGGTACCGCAGGTGCTGAGCGCCCTGGCCCCGGCGGTCCGGGCCGACCGGCAGGCTGGCGCCGACTCGCTGGTGGACCGGTTGGCAGCGCGGTCCGCCGAGGAGCGCGAGGCGACGCTGCGAAAGCTGGTGCTGTCCCACGTCGCAGCAGTGCTCGGCCACACCTCCGCCGACCTGATCGACCCCGACCGGCCGTTCAACGACCTCGGCTTCGACTCGCTGCTCTCGGTCGAGCTGCGCAACCGGCTGACCGTGGTCACCGGGCTCCAGCTGTCGGTCACCGTCATCTTCGACCACCCCACCGCCCGTGACCTCGCCGGCTGGCTGCACGGGAAGCTGTTCGGCGCGGCCACCGAGCCGGCCCTGGCGGAGCCGGCCGCACCCGCCGCGCCGGACACCGCCGAGCCGATCGCCGTCGTCGGGATGGCCTGCCGCTACCCGGGCGGGGTCGGTTCGCCAGAGGACCTCTGGCGGCTGACTGCCGCCGGAGCCGACGGCATCGGCCCGCTCCCCACCGACCGCGGCTGGGACATGGACTACTGGCGCGACCTCATCGTCGCCGGCCACCTGCAGCAGGGCGGGTTCCTCGACGACGCGACCGACTTCGACGCCGCGTTCTTCGGGATCAGCCCGAACGAGGCGCTGATGATGGATCCGCAGCAGCGGATGCTGACGGAGGTGTGCTGGGAGGCGCTGGAGCGCTCCGGGGTCG
The DNA here is from genome assembly GCF_004348615.1 of Micromonospora sp. KC207. NCBI lineage: Bacteria > Bacillati > Actinomycetota > Actinomycetes > Micromonosporales > Micromonosporaceae > Micromonospora > Micromonospora sp. KC207. Next base: position 6,395 of record NZ_SMKJ01000276.1, on the reverse strand, counting down.
ATCCGCTGTCGCTGAAGGGCAGCCCGACCGGCGTCTTCGTGGGCGGAATGGGCTGCACCTACGACCCTGGACCGGCGGGGAACCTGCCGGACAACGCGCTCTTCCGCGGCAACGGCGCGCTGGCCAGCATGGTCCCGGGCCGGGTGGCGTACACCCTGGGTCTGGAAGGGCCGGCCGTGGCGATCGATACCGCGTGCTCCTCGTCGCTGGTCGCGCTGCACTTCGCCGTACAGGCACTACAGCGGGGCGACTGCACCCGCGCACTCGCCGGTGGGGTGTCCCTGCTCTCCTCCCCGGAGCCGTTCGCGTACACCCGTGGCTCGTCGCCAACCGGTCGGTGTCGGTCGTACGCGGCCGACGCCGACGGGATCGGCTGGGGTGAGGGCGTCGGGGTGCTGGTGCTCGAACGGCTCAGCGACGCCCGGGAGAACGGGCACACCGTGCTGGCCGTGGTCCGGGCCACCGCGGTGAACCAGGACGGTGTGTCCAACGGGCTGTCCGCGCCGAACGGGCTGGCTCAGGAGCGGGTGATCCGGCGCGCCCTCGCCGTCGCCGGGCTGCGTCCGGCCGACGTCGACGCGGTGGACGGCCACGGTACGGGTACCGCGCTGGGCGATTCGATCGAGGTGAACGCCCTGCTGTCCACGTACGGCCGGGACCGGCCCGAAGATCGTCCACTGTGGCTCGGCTCGGTCAAGGCCAACATCGGGCACACACAGGCGGCCGCGGGTGCCGCCGGTGTGATCAAGATGGTGATGGCGCTGCGCCACGGGCAGCTGCCGGTGTCCCGCTACGCCGACCAGCCGACCGCGGGCGTGGACTGGTCGGCCGGCAACGTCCGGCTGCTGAACCGCACCATCCCGTGGACCGCGAACGGGCATTCCCGCCGGGCTGGGATCTCCGCGTTCGGGTTCAGCGGCACCAACGCCCACGTCATCATCGAGGAGCCGCCACCGGCACCTGCGGAAGAGCCCGCCGACCCGGCCGACCGGCACCCCGACGCCGCCCCGCCGCCCTGGTTGCTCTCCGCCCGCACCGCCGAGGCGGTACCCGACCAGGCCCGCCGGCTGCTCGACCACCTCACCGCCCACCCGGACCTGCATCCGGTGGACCTGGGCTTCTCCCTGGCCACCTCGCGGCTGGCGTTTCCGCACCGCGCGGTGGTGGCCGGTGCGGACCGGGCCGACCTGCTGACCGGGCTGGCCGGGCTGGCCCGCGCCGAATCGTCCGACCGGGTCGCGCTGGGTACGGCCGTGCCTGGTCGCCGCATGGCGATGCTCTTCCCCGGCCTCGGTGACCGGCATTCGGGCCTGGGCCGGGACCTGTACCAGGCGTTCCCGGCGTTCGCGTGGAGCGTCGACGAGTGCTGCGCCACCTTCGACCGGCATCTCGACCAGCCGCTGCGCGACGTGATGTTCGCCGGTCCGGGCTCGGTCCACGCCGCGCTGCTCGACCAGCTGAGCTACGCGCTGCCGGCGCTGTTCACCCTCCAGGTCGGGCTGTTCCGACTGCTGGAGTCCTGGGGCTTGCGGCCGGACCACGTGCTCGGCGAGTCCGCCGGGGAGCTGGCCGCGGCGCACGTCGCCGGGATCCTCTCGCTCAAGGACGCGGTCAAGCTCACCGCGAACCGGGCCCAGCTGCTCCAGGAGCTGCCCGGCGCCGCGACCGCCGTGGCGGCCGGCGAAATGGACGAGGTACTGGACGACCTGCGGGACATCGCGGGGACGCTCAGCTATCACCGGCCTCGCCTGCCGATCGTCTCCCCGGTAACCGGTGCCCCGGTCACCGACGAGATGTCCAACCCGGACTACTGGGTGGCCAACTGCCGCCAGCAGGTGCGGCCCGGTGCCGCGCTCGCCGCGCTGGCGGCCGCCGGGGTCACCCGGTTGGTGCGGCTCGGCCCGGCCGCGGCGCCCGAGGATACCGGGGACATGCGGGTGGTCCCGGTGCTGCGACCCGGACAGCCCGAGCCGGTCGCCGCGTACCTCGCCGCCGGCCAGCTGTACGCCGACGGGCTCGGTGCGGACGGCACCCGGCTGTTCACCGGCCGCGCGGCCCGGCGGGTACTGCTGCCGCCGTACGCGTTCCACCGCACCCGGTACTGGCCGGACGTCGACCCGCGGGCCCTCAGCGCCCGCGGCAACCTGACCGCGACCGGCCTGGACAGCGTCGGCCACCCGGTGGTGGGCGCCGCCGTCCGGCTGGCCGGCTCGGACGCCGTGGTGCTCACCGGCACGCTGTCCACCGACCGGCAACCCTGGCTGGCCGACCACGTGCTCGACGGCGACCGGGTGTTCCCCACCGCCGGGCTGGTCGAGTTGGCCATCCGGGCCGGCGACGAGGTCGGCTGCCCCCGGCTGGAGTCGTTGACCGCGGAACTGCCGCTGGCGCTGCCCGACGCGGGCGGCGTGCAGGTGCAGGTGACGGTCGGCGCGGCCGAGGACTCCGGCGAGCGGGCGGTCACCGTCCACTCGCGGACCGGGGACGGGGCGCCGTGGGTACGCCACGCGACCGGGCGCCTGCGGCCGGCCGCCGCCGACGTGCCCGTACCCGAGCTGGCCGCCTGGCCGCCGGCGGACGCCGAGCCGGTCCCGGTCAACGGGCTCTACCCGGCGCTCGCCGAGGCGGGGCGCGTCTACGGGCCGGCGTTCAGGGTGCTGCGTTCGGTCTGGCGCCGCGGCGACGAACTGTTCGCCGAGGTCAGCCTGGACCGGGCGACCCGCGCCCAGCATCCCGCGTTCGGCCTGCACCCGGTCGCGCTGGACGCCGCGCTGCACGCCCTCGGGCTGGGTGCTGGCGCACCGGGCGGTACCGGCTCGCCGTCCGCCTGGGCCGGCGTCGAACTGCACGCGACCGGGGCGAGCACCCTACGGGTACGGCTGCGCCTGCGCGCCGACCGGGAGGTCGGGCTCACCCTGGCCGACCAGGACGGCCAGCCGGTCGCCACGGTCGAGGCGGTCCGGCTGGGAACCATCCCGCGGCCGGTGCCGGGCACCGCTACCCGCGCCGAAGCGCACCTGTTGACATCACGCTGGTCGCCGCTGGAGCCGGCCCCGCCGGCCACCGCGCCACTCGATCTGGTCACCCTGGACTGCACCGGACTGGGCGACGGTCCGGCCGCGATCCGCGAGGCGGCCGAAGAGACCCTGGTCGGCCTGGCGCGCTGGCTGCGGTCCGGCCACCCGGGCCGGTTGGTGATCCTTACCCGGGGCGCGGTGGCGGTCGCCGGCGAGGAGGTCGGCGACCTGGCCGGCGCCGCGATCTGGGGCCTGGTGCGCTCGGCCCAGGCCGCCCACCCGGACCGGTTCGTGCTGGCCGACGTGGACGCCGCGAGCGACCCGGAGCGGCTGTTGCCGGCCCTGGTGGCGGCCGGGGAGCCCGAGGTCGCGATCCGGGATTCGGCGCCCTACGCCGTCCGGCTGGTCCGGGCCACCCCGGCCGGCGACCAGACGCTCGGCGCCGTCGGCACCAGCGGCAGCGCGCTGCTGACCAACGCCGACCACCCGGTCGGCCGGCTACTCGCCCGGCATCTGGTCGACGATCTGGGGGTACGCCACCTGGTGCTGGCCGGCGCGGCGGTCAGCGACCTGGCCGAGGAACTGACCGCGACCGGCGCCACGGTGACCGTCGCCGGCGACCTGACTAACCGGGCGAGCGTCGCCGCCCTGCTCGCCGGCCTCCCGTCCGGGCATCGGCTCACCACGGTGCTGCATTTGGCCGCACCGCACCCTGATGCCGGCGTGGACTCCCTCGATCCGGACCGGCTCGCCGATACTTTGTCCTCCGCTGTGGACATTGCGCTCGCCCTGGACGAGCTGGCCGCCGAGGTCGAGGCGTTCATCGTGGTCTCCGCCACGGCCGGGCTGCTCGGCGACCACGAGCGGGCCGCGACCACCGCCGCCGACGCCTGCCTCGACGCGCTGCTGGCGCGGCGTCGCGGCCGTGGCCGGCCGGGCCAGATGATCGGCTGGGCGCCGTGGTCCAGCGCGCTGCTTCCGACCCAAGCCGGGCCGACACTGTCCACTGCGGATGGGCTGGCGTTGTTCGACGAGGCCGCCGCCCGGGCCGAGGGCACGCTTCTGGCGGCGCGTCCGGCGCCGTCGCGGGCGGCCGACCCGGCGAGGGTGCCGCCGCTGCTGCGCTCGCTGGTGACCCCCGCGCGCCGGACCGTCGCCCCGAACCGCTCCGCGCCCACCGCCCCGCACCCGGTTGCGCCGCTGGTCGGGCCGCAACCGCGCGCGGCACTCCACGAGCTGGTCCTGACGCACACCGCCGAGCTGCTCGACCTTCCCGATCCGTCGTCGATCGATCCGGCCCGCAACTTCCTGGAGCTCGGCTTCGACTCGGTGGTCGCGGTCGAGCTGCGGGACCGGCTCAACGCGGCCACCGGGCTGTGGCTGCCCGCCACGGTGACGTTCGAGATCCAGACACCGGCGGCGCTCGGCGACCACCTGGCCACCCAACTCGGCGCTGGCGCCGCGGCGGCACCGGGCGCGACCGGTCAGCCGGAAGGCCCGGGCGGCGACGGGTTGGCGGAGCTGTTCAGCGAGGCGGCCCGGGCCGGCCGGCTCGGGGACGGCCTGGCCATCCTGAGCGCGGCGGCGAACCTGCGCCCCTCCTTCGAATCCGCCGATGAGATCGACACCCCACCCGTACCGGTCCGGCTGGCCGACGGGCCGGCCCGGCCGCGACTGCTCTGCCTGGCCGCCCCGGTGGCGACCGGCGGGCCGCACCAGTACACCCGGATCGCGGCCCACCTGAAGGGCCGGCGCCCGGTGTCCGCGCTGGGCATGCCCGGCTTCCAGACCGGCGAGCCGCTGCCCGGATCCGCCGGGGCCGCGGTCGACCTGCTCACCCGGAGCCTGCGCGAAGCCATCGGTGACGAGCCGTTCGCGCTGCTCGGCTACTCCTCCTCGGGGATTCTCGCCGTCGCGGTGGCCGGCTGCCTGGAGCGGGCCGGTCTGGCACCCGCCGCGGTGGTCCTGCTCGACACCTACCCCGTCGGCGGTGTGGAGCTGCGCGAGGCCGGTCAGGAGGCGCGGGACGGAACGATCGGCGAGATGGCCGCGGCGATGCTGGAACGCGATACGGGGCAGGGATTTGCCGACCGTACCCGGCTCACCGCCATGGCCCGCTACATGGATTTCCTGGCGGACGTGCCGCTGCCCGACCTGGCCGCGCCGACCTTGCTCATCCGGGCGGGCAGCCGGTTCGTGGTCGGCGGCGGGCGGCCGGCGGCGGAGCCAACCGGTGCGGACTGGATGACCAACTGGAGCCGCGCGGACGAGGTGCGCACCGTCCCGGGCGACCACTTCAGCATCGTTGCTGAGCAGGCCGCCACCACCGCGCAGGTCGTCGACGAGTGGCTCGCGGCGCGGTGAGAGCGACCCCTACTAGGGGTTCCCTTTGTCGGTTGCTCCAACCGGCCGATGCCGGCTCAGGTGGAAAGGGTTCCGATGCGCGTACTGTTTGTCACCCCACCGTCGACCGCCCGGATGTACCCGCTGATCCCGCTGGCCTGGGCGCTGCGCAGCGCGGGGTGCCTGGTGCACGTGGCCAGCTGGTCCGGGTTCGCCCCGACCATCAACCTGACCGGGCTGGTGGCGGCCCCGCTCGGGGACCCGGTCGGTGAGCCCGACCGGCTGGCGGGTCCGGCAGTGGCAGACGCGGTCACCGGGTACGCCGGCCGGTGGCGGCCCGATCTGGTGGTCTGGGACCGGCACGCCCCGGCGGCCGACGTGGCGGCCCGGGTCGTCGGTGCAGCCAGCGTCCAGATGGTACCGGTATCCGACCGGCTGGACGGCTCCCTTGTGGACGTTGATCGGGCGACCCAGGTGCCGGACGCGACGCTCGAACCCACGCCACCGTCACTGCGGCCCGCGCCCGTCGCCGGCGACCTGCCCATCCGGCACATCCCCTATCACGGGCCGGCGATCGTCCCGTCCTGGCTGCGCCGCCGGGCCCGCCGCAGCCGGGTCATCGCCAGGCTGGACCCCGCCGGTGCCCGGCTCGGCGAACTGTTCGAGGCGGTCGACGGCTTGGACCTCGAACTGGTCTGTGCGGTGCCGATGCGCGAACTGCCGCCCGGCGTCCGGATCCCGGGCAACGTCCGGATCCTGGACGCGACGCCGGGGGACGCGCTGCTGCGCACCTGCTCGGCCCTCGTCCACGACGGTGCGGCGGTTGCCGACGCGCTCGCCTACGGGCTGCCGCACCTGGTCCCGGACGGCACCGCCGGAGCCGAGTTGGGCAAGCGAATCCTCCAGTTGACCGCCGATCCGGCGGTGCGGGAAGAGGCCGAGCGACTGCGCGTCGAGGTGCTTGCCATGCCCGGCCCCGAGGCCCTGGTATCCGTGCTCACCGACCTGGCGGGCGGGCGGGATAGGGGCGGGGTC
>NZ_SMKJ01000275.1:0-9695 GCF_004348615.1 Micromonospora sp. KC207 | reverse complement strand
GCCCTCCCGGGGCCGCGCCTTGGTTGTCAGCGGCATCGCCCTCGTCATCGCCCTCAGCATCGGTGGTCTCGGAGTCGCCGCGCTGGGCAACGACTCGACCGATACCAAAGTCGGCATCGGTCCGGCGATGGCCACCACTCCGACCAGCAGCGCGCCGCCTGCGGCAGTGCCGACCACCGCTTCCGTGACGACGGCACCCACGCTCCCCCGATACGCCACACTGACCAAGAGGGACATCGCGCTCAAGGTGAAGATCCTGCGCAAGCAGTGCTTCGGCAGCGCCGGCTGCAATGTGACCTATCGAATCGACGTGGCCTACCGCGGCACCGCCGACCTGGATCCGAGCAGGACCTACGAGGTGACTTACCAGGTCAAAGGCGCCGAAGACCCGATCATCAACACCTTTGAGGTGACCGGTGACTCCGCCTCAGTGCAACAGGAGGAGATGGCCAGCACCAAGCGCTCCGGCGACACCCTGACCGCCGTCGTCACCGATGTCGCCGAGTTCTGAGGGGAGGTCGTCGTGCGTCCCGACGAGTTTCACCGCGCCCTGCACCTGCTCCCCGATCCGCTACACGCCCGCGCCCTGCCGCTGCGGGAATACGTTCGCCGCAACGCCTGCCCCGACTGTCAGGCTATCGCCGACACGGCGGTCCTCGTACTCACCGCAGTCCAATACGACGAGCTCGACTCAGCTGAGCAGCTCCTTCGGAACGCCGAACGGCTCGCTGCCACGCACGGCACACCCTGCCCGCCGCAACCAGACCCGCAGCGGGGCCGCGGCCGGATCGGCCGCTGGACTACGGCAGCCACGCCGGTCGTCGCCGCGACCGACGCCAGCTGGAAGGACCGCGCCGGCGGCATCGCGTACGTGGCCAGTGACGGCCACTACGGTCTGCGCGGCCGGGGCACCGGCTGGCAGGACCCAACCGGGGCCTCCCAGGTACTGGTCAACGAGCTGCGGGCGGTCGACTTCCTGCTCTCGGCATACGCGGAACCGCCTGCGGGGATGACGGTGCTGGTGGACAACGCCATCGCCCTACGCTGGTTGCATCGCTGGCAGGCCGGTGAGGTGTCCGCGATGCCAGCCGGTTACGACCTGCGGCAGCGCCGGTCGGCCGAGCAGCCGACGCTGGTCCGGCTCGCCGAGGCAGTCAGCCGTCGGCCCGACCTGTCTTTCCAGCACGTCAAGGGGCACAGCGGGCACGCCCTTAACGAGGCCGCCGACGGCTTGTCCCAGATGGCCCGCCGTCGTGTCGGCGAGAGCTTCGACGTACGCCCGAGGGCACACGCCCTGGCCGACGCTTTTCTGTCGGACTGGCACGCCAGCCTCGCCCGCTGACCGAACCCCCCAGCAGCCAAGTCGGATCAGCGTAGATGCCTGGACCCGGATTCTCCTCCAAAGAGAAGGTGATGAATGACCGGTTCGCCCACCGCACCATCATGGTTGCCCGACCCGCAGATCGCGGTTGCGCAGCTCGCCAGCGGAATCCTCGAGTACGCCCAGCAGACCGCGTCGGGTGACACGTTCCGGCTGCCGTACCCGGCGAACCTGCAGCTCGCGTTGGATCGGCTGACCCTGCTCGCCTGGCATCAGGACGCGACCGCGCCGGCCAGCGTGATGGAGCTCCTCCAGCTTGCACAGGAGCCGTTCGGTGACTGGAGGATCGACCTGGCCGGTGCGGACGTCGACCCGGACGAGTCGCTGCTGATCTACGGTCGCCCGACGGCGGCGTGCGAGGAGTTAGGCAGCCTCCGCGGTGATGTCGAAGGTGAGATCCGTGAGAACGCGCTGCTGCGGGCGGTGATGGACAAGGCGCGGGCCGCCGACGCACCGCAGTCCTACGTCGCGTTCCGTGAGCTCCTGATCCGACAGCCGGCGATCGCGGCGATCGAGCTCGACGCGTGGCTGGCGCATCCTGACCTGGCGCTGCTGGCCAACGAGGTACGGCAGGCGTACATGGAAGCGCCGCCCGAGACAATGGCGGACGGAGTAATCCGGACCTGTGGCGGTTGCGGCGGTCTCCGGCTGCCGCTGGATGACGACCGGACCTGGTTCTGCGAGGACGAGACCTGCCCGGCGCCCGGCACGGTCGGGGCGGAACACCCGGCCAGCGAGGGCGTGTGGTGGTTGCGACGTGAGCTGCGCACCTTCATCACCGCACCGGGTCGTGCGGAGCTGCGCATCGCCGACACGATCGGAAAGCTCGGCGTGCCGGTCGCGGTGTGGCCGGACTTCGACGCGTGCGACATCTCAGTCTTCGAGGAACGGCCTTGGGTCGCCGATGTCAAGGCCTGGCGCAATCCGGTACGGCTGGCCCGGCGGCTACGGGAGCGGCTGTTCGCCGTGCCGTCGGAGGTGGAAAGGGCCTACGTCGTCATCGGCCGGGAGCAGGTCAAGGCGCATCCGCGGTACGTGGCACGACTGCGAAAGGCGTGCCCCGAGGTGCGGCCCGGCCAGCGGATCGTGGCGGTATCCGAGGCGGAGTTCATCACTGCCGTGAAGCGGCGGGTGGAGGCCCAGGCATGAGACAGATCAACACCATCCGTAACCGTTTCACCCGCTCCCTCCGCGGCCACTACAACCCGACCGGCGATCAGCCTTCACCCGCACGGCTCATGGACATCGAACTGTGCCTGTATCTCCTGGAAGCGGTCGCCACCGGTCAAGCCGCCAGCGGAGTACCCGCGCTGCTCGACGGCTACCGGGCGCTGTGGGACGCGGTGCCGCACCCGCCAGCCGACGCGGCGGTCCGGCTCGCCAACGCACGAGCCCTGCTGTGGCCCAGCCAACGCCCATACGGGTGGGACGAGTTGCTGCGGGCCTACCTGTCCGCCGCTGAGACGGTGCGGGGCTACCGCTTGGACCCGCTCGGCCGACCGGTGCGCCGGCAGTGCAGTGTGGCGGTTGACAGGTGGGAGTGGTACGAGCAGCTACTCACCGAGCCCCTACCCTTCGCCACCACCGGCGTGCGGTTCGCCGCACCCGGCCGATACCGCATGAGTTCCACGGCGCGTGGGCAGGGCGTGGCGGTATCGGACGACCTTCCGCCCGCGCCGGCTCCGGCCCTGCATGACCTGGCCGTCCGGACGCGGGCACCGATCGAGGTCACCTGGCATGAGTTGGTGGAGACCGCCCGGGCTATGGACGCCGCTGACCTGCAGGCCGGACGCTCCCCTCATCGATGGGAGGAGCGCCTGCAGGATGTCACGCTGCAGATCCGGTTGGCCGACGATACCTTCGGCGACGCGACGACCCTTCGCATCGACCGGATTCTGCACATGGTCGGCATGGTCAGTGTCGGCAAGAGCACCCTCGTGACGATTCTGACGACCTGGGCAGCGCAACACGGCCTCCGGGTGACGATCGTGGTCGGCGACAACTCGGCAGCACTACGTACGGCACACGAGCTGTCCTACTACGACGGCGTAGTGGCGGCACCGGTCATGGGGCAGAACCGAACCCGGCATGCGGAACGGTTGCACCGGCTCCAGCCACCGGCGCCTGGCCGGCTCCTACCCCCCGAGCCGTACGGATTCGACCTGGTCAGCACCGCGTGCCCGCTCGATGCCGTCCGAGGCGCACCCAAACCGCTCGAGGTACGCGAGGCGCCCTGTCAGCATTTGATCGAGACCGACCCAGACGCCCCGGTTGATGGCTGGCGTGAAGGAGTCCGGCGCACCTGCCCGCTGTGGTATCGATGCCAACGGCACGAGGCCGCGCGCCTGCTGGTCACGGCGAACGTGTGGATCGCGACGCCGTGGAGCCTTGTGCACACTACTGTGCCCGGACCGTTGAGCTACGAGCAGATGCGGTACCTGGAAGCGGCGTGGCGGCGCAGCGACCTGATCCTGTTCGACGAGGCCGACCAAGTGCAGGCAAACCTCGATGAGATGTTCGCGAGCGCCCAGGTGCTGCTCGGCCCGAGCCAAGAAGCCTGGATCGACGAGATCGGGGCACGGGTGGCGGAGAAGTTGCGCTCCACGGGTCGCGCGCCGGTCAGCTCCCGACAGATCCGCCGGTTCATCACGGCGCTGAACCAGGCCCGCTCCGCAGCCGACATCATCTACCAGTTGCTGCAGCGGGACCGGATTCGCGCCGGCAAGCCGGTGCTGAACTGGCTCGACCCCGACTACTTCACGGCTTGGACTCTGTTCAACAGCCTTGCCAAGGACTGGGCCGGGTACACCGCCGCGAAGGGCCGCAAACCGGATCCTGGCTGGGACAGCGACGAGCTCTACACGTTGCTGCGCGAGCAGTTCAACGCGTTCATCGACGACCCGACGGGAGCATCCGGTGAGTTAGCCGGAGGCTTGGCCACCCTGGCCGAGGCGCAACTATCCGACACCGAGGAGGAGAGACGAGAGAACGCCGTCCGGCAGTGGCTTACCGACCTCAGCGATCGAGAGCTGGTCGAGGGTAGGAAGATCACACCCGCGGAGCTCGACCGCAACGTATGGCGGCTGGAGTTGGCGGTCGCCGTGGCCGTGATGGCGCACCGGCTCAACCTGATGCTCGCCATCTGGCCGGAAGTCGCAGCAGAGCTCGACATGTTCGACACGCTTCCGGCGGAGGTACGCCGACCGCCCAGCGACCTCGCCGTCGCGGTACCCGAGTCCCCGATGGGAAACGTGCTGGGCTTCCAGTACGTCGAGGACGATCCCGACCGCCGCAACGGCCAGCTGGGCGAATTCCGCTTCTTCCGCTACACCGGCGTAGGGCGTGCCCTGCTGGTCGGCCTGCCAGACCTGTTTCCCGCCGATGGACGGGGCCCGAACGTACTGCTGTTGTCCGGAACAAGCTGGGCCGGCACCTCGCCTCGCTACCACATCGACGTGCTGGTCGAGGCGATCCTGCGTCCCTCCCCGCAGAAACTCGCCGCCATCTCCGAGACCACGTTCACCCTGGACATCCAGCACCAGGGCGAACGGAGTACCCCGATCTGGGTGTCCGGCCGGTACGGGGCAGAACGCGCAAGCGCCCTGCGACAGATGGTCGCGGCCCTGACCCAGCCAGGTGCGGGGCCCGGTCAGCCCAACCGCCTGGAACGGGAACGCGCCACCCTGCCGCCGGGCCGACAGAAGATCATGCTGCTGGTCGGCAGCTACGCCGAGGCCCGCACCGTCACCAACGAGCTGCTCCGACGCAAGTCCTCCTGGCAGGGGCAGGTGCAATGCCTCGTCGGCGACGACGAACTGGAGAGCGGCTGGGACGATGGCCATCTGCTGCGCCGCAGCGACGTCGCGGACTTCGGCACCGACGACGCGTGGCTGCTGGTCGCCCCCATTCTGGCCGTCGAGCGGGGGCACAACATCCTCAACAACGAAGGCGTGGCCGCCGTCGGTGCCGCGTTCTTCCTGGTACGCCCGCACCCACGGCCGAAGGACCTCAGCTACGTCACCCAGCGGATTAACCAGTATGCCCTCGAACAACTACGCCCCTATCCGCTCGACGACGACTCTCTGGCACACGATCGACTCGCAAGCGCCGGCAACCGGCGACGCCGAGCCGCGCAGCGTCAGTGGCGGCGGTTGCTGCACGCCCTGGTCGCCTACAGCCAACTTGGCACGGACGAACGTAGACGCGTGGCCTGGACCCAACTCGTCACCATCTGGCAGGTCGTGGGCCGGCTTTTACGTGGCGGCCAAGCCGCAAGGGTCTACTTCTGCGATGCCGCCTTCGCACCGGTCACTGCCCGCAGGAGCGACACCGACACCGACCTCGACGATGCCAGCACCAGCCTGCTGCACGGCATGCGCGAGGTACTCGCCCCGTACTTCGAACCCACCGGCGTCCACACCGATCGGCATCTGGTCCAGGCGCTCTACCAGCCCCTGTACCGCGCACTCACCAACATGGGAGACCGCTGAATGGCACCCCGCTACGACAACCTCGCTGTCACCGTCCTGCGTCTCGATCCCGCAACCCCTATCGAACGCACCTACCACCTCATGCGGTTTCCGGGCCGCTGGAAGGAGCCGCTGCGTCGCCTCGCCCAGGCCCAGCGGGGCGGCGAGGTCGCCAGCATCCCGATCGCCTCGCTCAACGACGCGATCACCGCCCTCGTTCCCGACTGCGTCGTCACGCTTCCGTACGCCGGACGTGGCGACGACGACCAAGACTGGCTGCTCGCATACCGCGAGGTCAACCCGGCAGCGATCTTCAACCTGGTCGCGGCGTGGGCGCGCGCGCAGAAGGGCACGCCGGAGCAGATCGCCCTGGCCCTGTCGCAGCTGCACGCGAGGGACCTCAGCTGGTCGCCGGTTCACCTCAACCTGACCGCGCCCGACGAACGGCAGCGAGCCATGCGCCTGCTCCCAATGGAGATCGCGGCAACGTTGTCCCGCCCGGACACGACCTGCCCGCATAACGAGTTGCGGTTCCTGCGCTGCCCAAGCGCCGAAGGTTCAGAAGTCATGTCCTGGCCTCCGGAGCGGATCGAGGACCAAACCCCCTTCTCGGTCAAGATCGGCATTACCGCGCAGACCCTGCCCACCAGCGACGAGCTACTCGTCTATCTGTCATACGGCGTACGGCGCTGGATGCCTGTACGGGGCAAGCTCGCTCTCGACCATGGCCACTCGGTGTATCTGGCCCCGACCGTGCCGTACCTGGCCGGCCTAGAGAACTCTCGTCACTTCGGCACGGCGCGGATCAAGCGAGTCAAGGTGACGGAGAAGAACGGCTCGAACGGTTATGAGCCACGCTGGGACGACGCCGTAGCGAGCGTATTGAAGGAAGTCGGCTGTCTCGACCGGCTGCCCGACCCGCAGCAGCTTGTCGACAAGCCACTGGACTACCTGCAGCGTCACGGCGACGCAGCTGCGCTGGTGTACAGCACCAGAATGCTCTCAGCTGAGAAGGTCAGCGCCGGGCTATCGGTTGCCGACCGCCAGCCGCTGATGGACTGGGTCGTCGGCGAGCTCAGCCCGTGCCTCCGCCCGGCCGCGCCGCTGCCACGCGAGAGGTGCACCGTGTACAAAGGGCTTGGTGGCATCAGCCAGAGCCCGGTTTCGGCCGCCTATCTCAGTGAGATCGTCGGGCCACGCCTGGACATCGAGCTGCTCACCGATGACCAGGCCACGCAGTACGCCCTCGACCGACTCACCACCCGTCTCGGTGTCCCGATGCCCCGTGCTGAACAGCTTGGCGAGACGGAGACGCTCATCGACCTGGGCGGGGTGACCGTCGGGGTCCGTCGGCTAGCGGCACCGACGATCCGCGCCGACCTTGACCGGGTGGGACGACGCCCTCAGGCTGCGGTGGAGGCCCGGATCGTGCACATCGCCGACGCGCTCGGTCGGGCGGCCAACCCGACAGTCGCCCTGGTCGAGATCGCCGGCCCCGACGCCTACGAGGGCCGGCGGCGCGGCGACGACCCCAAGTTCGCGATCCGGCACGGCCTGTTGCGGACGGGACGACTCAGCCAGTTCGTCACCCCGGTCGCCGAGCACAAGCGCCCCCCACGCAAGGAGTCGTCCGACCCGAACCGCGAACGGTTCGCCGCAGCCGTCGATGAACTCTTCCGGCAGCTCGGCGTACGCCCCGAGCCGCTTCCTGAACCCGCGCGGAACACGCTTCTCCGGCAGCCTGCCCTCCTGGCCATCTGGATGATTCGTCAGAACAAGGGGCGCGTCTGGGGGCTCGGGCGACAGGTACCCGTCGCCGTACTCATCGATCCCACCGGTCAGCATGTACAGGTTCGTGCGCCCAAGGTGCCCTGGCAGCCTCTACACACCGGGCTACTGGAAATCGGTAGACGGTATGTCAACGTGGACCTCAAATGCGGTCCCGACGACGTGGTCCGGTTTGCCAAGGACGTCATCGACGAGGCCACCGGCGCATTCCCCGACACGCTGCTGCTCACCCATGCGCAGAACCTGCGCGGCGTCTGGACCACCCTCACCAACGGCCGCATCCAGCTCGACAACCTCGGCTTCGGTGCCGGCGACCCTCAGCCGGTCAGCAAGCTACCGGGCCTACGTCATGTGCGCGTTCGCACCGTTGAAGGCGGCGAGACACCGGAGTGCTACGGCATCACCGATGACGAGACAGGCCAGCCCAAGGGTCTGTGGCGCTTCCTGGTCCATCGGGTGTACGGCAGCACCACGGGCAAGCCCAGCACACACTCCGGCGCATTGAAGGGCGTCTCGAAGCTGATCCCCGGCGAGCACAACGGCAAGCTCACGGCCCCGAAACCGAAGGCCCAAGTATGGAACCCGCAGTTCATCGAGCTACTTGTGGCGGGGATCCAGGACGGCGACCAGCCCGAGCACTGGGCGGCGCTGGCTCACGACCTACGGGACGCCGCACCGTACGTGCGGAACACCACTATCCTGCCGTGGCCACTTCACCTCGCGGAACAGATCGAGCAGTACCTTCTGCCGACAAAGATCACTGATCTCGATGCGCAGGAGGTTATCGGGGACGAGTAGGCGGCGTGGCCTCCCTGGCCCTCTGGGTGGGGAGGCCACGCCGGAGCATGTGCCGCTCGAACTGTCCTACTATGCCGACCGCGCTCCGCCACCCCGCTGTCGCGGTACCACAGCCGCTGTTGCTTCTGCGGCGGCGTGTGAGAGTTCGGGGAGGACGTCGCCGTAGAACTTGGCGGTGAAGTGTGGGCTGGAGTGGCGGAGTCGGTTGGAAATGACTTTCATCTGGACGCCGGCGGCGAGGCCCATGGTGGCGGCGCCGTGGCGGAGGTCGTGAAGCCGGATGGGTGGTAGCCCGGCTTGGGTGGCGAGGTGGTGGAAGTGGTCGGTGACATCGGCAGGGTGCAGCCGCCCGCCGGTCGGGTTAGTAAACACCAAGCCTGTCCCGGTCCAGGCTGCTCCGGCTGCGAGGCGTTCGCGGTGGTGCCGGGCGCGATGGGCACGCAGTACCGCGACAGTTTCGACATCGAGGGCGACGGCAGCTTCACTATCGGTGGTCTTGGGGGTGTCGATGGCGGTGGCCCAGCCGTGTTGGACGAGTTGCCAGCGAACGGTGAGGGTTTTGGCGTCGAGGTCGAGGTCGTCCCAGTGCAGGCCGCAGGCTTCGCCTCGGCGGAGGCCGGTGAAGGTGATGAGGTGGTAGAGGGCGTAGAGCCGGTCGTTCGCGGCTTGGGTGTGGTCGAGGAATCGTCCGGTGTGTTCGGGGGTCCAGATCATGACCGGACTCGGGGTCTTGCCCGTGTCACGCCAGGTCTTGACGCGTTGGTCGGTCCACACGGTGGGCTTTGGTGCTCGGGCGGCGGGTAGCTCGACCAGGAGGGCGGGGTTGATGTCGAGGTAGCGGTGGCGGCGTATCGCGTCGTTGAGGGCTTTGCGGAGGGTGGCGTGGATGAGGTGCATCGTCCTCGGTCCGACGATGCGTTGGTTCTTGACCTGGTCGCGTTTGGCCTGGTTGCGGCTGGCGCGCAGGGTGGTGATGGTGGTGTTGCGTTCGGCGATGGCCTCGTACATGGCGTCGATGTGACCGGGGCGGAGCCGGTCGATGCGTAGGTGCCCGAGGTTCGGGATGAGGTGTAGGCGGATGTGGCTTTCGTAGGAGCGGACGGTGCCTTTCTTGATGCTCTGGCGGCCGGCGAGCCAGTCGGTGAGATATACGGCCATGGTGGGGAGTTCGGTGGGGGCGATGTCCAGGTGCAGGGTCCGCCGTACCTGGTTGGGGGTGGGGACGGGTGCGCCGGTCTTGACGGCGGTTTCGATGAGGT
>NZ_SMKJ01000274.1:0-9741 GCF_004348615.1 Micromonospora sp. KC207 | reverse complement strand
CCCCGGCCATGACCTCCCCGGCCCCGGCGTCGAGCCCCCAGCCGCCGGAAAGCACCTCCGCCACCCCGACGACTTCCTGGGCGAACACATCGTTGTCCGCGTTCATCGCGTAGCGCACCCGGGCGAGGCTGGCCGCGCCGAACCGCGCGTGGGTGGCACGGAAGGTGAACTCGCCGGTACGGCCGAACGCGCGGATCCGGTGGTCCGGGTAGGCAGTCAACAGCCACCGGTGTGCCTCGTCTGGATCGTCCGTGGCCAGCCGCGTCCATGGCGGCGAGTCGGCGGGCACCTCGTCGCCGTACTCGACCCGTTTCGCCGCCGGGGGTTTCGCGCCGGCACGTCCTGTCACGACACCTCCCGCATCGCCGACGGAGGCGCCAACCGGCACCCTCGTCCTCACCTCGCCCGGAGCCAGAAACAGCGGGGCGGCGCACTGCGCAAAGTCACGCCGCCAGCGGTCGGTGGCCCTCTTCAGCGCGCATTCTGGTCGTCCATGGGAGGCGATAGAAGTCGCCACGTGCCCGGCTGTCCGGTGTGCGGAGCCGTTGTACGGGCAACGAACATCCGGCGGCCGTCACGTTCACCTACGCTGCCGGCGCTGGCGCGTCGGCACCCGGGCCGGGCATGCTGTCGCGATGGGGGTACGGGTCGAGCACGCCGCCGAGGTGACCACGGTAATCCTAGACCGGCCGGCGGCCCGCAACGCCGTCGACGGGCCCACCGCCCGGGCCCTGGCCGACGCGTTCCGCGCCTTCGAGGCCGACCCGGCGGCGGCGGTGGCCGTGCTGTGGGGGGCCGGCGGCACGTTCTGCGCGGGCGCGGACCTCAAGGCGATCGGCACGCCGAGCGGCAACCGCGTCGAGCCGGACGGCGACGGCCCGATGGGCCCGACGCGGCTGCGCCTGTCCAAGCCGGTGATCGCGGCGATCTCCGGGCACGCCGTTGCTG
This sequence comes from Micromonospora sp. KC207, assembly GCF_004348615.1. Lineage (NCBI taxonomy): Bacteria > Bacillati > Actinomycetota > Actinomycetes > Micromonosporales > Micromonosporaceae > Micromonospora > Micromonospora sp. KC207. Next base: position 8,793 of record NZ_SMKJ01000274.1, on the reverse strand, counting down.
GCGGGCTGGAGCTGGCGCTCTGGTGCGACCTGCGGGTCGCCGAGTCCGACGCGGTGCTCGGGGTCTTCTGCCGCCGTTGGGGCGTGCCACTGGTCGACGGCGGCACGGTCCGGCTGCCGAGGCTGATCGGCGAGAGCCGGGCGATGGACCTGATTCTCACGGGCCGGCCGGTGCCGGCCGGGGAGGCGTACGCGATGGGGTTGGTGAACCGGCTGGTCGCGCCGGGCGAGGCCCGCGCGGAGGCCGAGCGGCTGGCCGCCGAGATCGCCCGGCATCCGCAGGCGTGCCTGCGCAACGACCGGGCAGCGGTGCTGACCGGCGCGAACCTGCCCGAGCCGGACGCCCTCGCGGTCGAGCTGGCGTACGGCGTGGCGTCCCTCGCGGCCGACGCGTCGGCGGGGGCCGCGCGGTTCGCGGCCGGCGCGGGCCGCCACGGAGCCCCCGCCTGACGGTGTCGGCCGCCCGCTACCCGAGGTTGCGCAGGGCGGTCTCGATGGCGCGGTGGAAGGTCGGGTACGCGTAGATCATGTGCCGGAGCTGGCTCAGCGGCACCGCCGCGTGCACCGCCACCACCAGCCCCGACAGCACCTCGCCGCCGGCCGGGCCGACCGAGGTGGCCCCGACCAGCACCCCCCGGTCGGCGTCCGCGACCAGCTTGACGAACCCGTCGCCCCGGTGGATCCAGCCCCGGGTGGACGAGTCGAGCCGGCTCACCCCGATCTGCACGTTGATGCCCCGCTCGCGGGCCTGCCGCTCGGTGAGCCCGACCGCGCCGACCTCGGGGTCGGTGAAGGTGACCCGGGGCAGCGCCCGGTAGTCGGCGCGCGGCACCCCTCCGGCGATACCGGTGCCCTCCGTGCGCGCCGCGCCGCCGGCCGCGCTGGCGGCACCGCTCGCGTCCGCACCGGCCTGCGCCCGCCGGACGTGGTCGAGCACGTCGGCGATCACGATGGCCGCCTGGTACATGGCGATGTGGGTGAACGCTCCCTCCCCGGTCAGGTCGCCGACGGCCCAGATTCCGTCGGCGGCGCGCATCCGGTCGTCCACGGCGAGGAACCGCTGGCCCGGGTCGACGCCGACGGTGTCGAGCCCCAACTCTTCGAGATGCGCCCGCCGGCCGGTGACCACCAGCAGCCGCTCGGCGGTTAACTCGGCACCACCCACCGCGCGCAGCGTGAACGCCCGCCCGTCGTGGTCGACCCGCTCGGCCCGTACCTCGGTGGCGATCCGCACCCCGTCGGCGCGCAGGGCGGCGGCGACCACCTCTGCGGACTCGGGCTCCTCGGCGGCGAGCACCCGCTCCGACTCCTCCAGCACGGTCACCTCGACGCCGAACCGGGCGAAGACCTGGGCCAGTTCCAGCCCGATCGCGCCCCCGCCGAGCACCAGCAGGGCCCCCGGCAGCTCCTCGACCTCGATAGCCTGTTGGTTCGTCCAGTACGGCGTGTCGGCCAGGCCTGGCAGCGGCGGCACGAAGGGCCGGGTGCCGGTGCCGAGCACGATGCCGTGCCGGGCCTGGAAGACCCTATCGCCGACGCGGACCCGGCCGGGGCCGTCGAGCGACCCGCTGCCCCGCACGAACCGGCCGCCCCTGCCGGTGAACCGCTCCACCGCGGCCCGGTCGTTCCAGGTGTCGGTGGCCTCCTCGCGGATCCGCTTCGCCACCGGGGCCCAGTCAAGCCGGACCTCTGCCTCGCCCGCGAACTCGTTGACCCGCCGCGCCTCGGCGACGGCGTTCGCCGCCCGGATCATCATCTTGCTCGGGATGCACCCCCAGTACGGGCACTCGCCGCCGACCAGCCTCCGCTCGACGCCGACGACGCTGAGGCCGGCCTCGGCGAGCCGGCCGGCCACCTCCTCCCCGCCGACCCCGAGCCCGAGCACGACCACGTCCACCAGTTCCGGTTCCGCCATCGGACCAGCATTCCGCACCGGACGACCGGCGGCCACCGCGCTGCCGGAATCCCCGCACCAGGCGACCGGCGAACCCTCACCGACACCAGCGTCCGCATCGTTGGCGACCGCGACACCGGCCGGAATCGCCGCGCCTTCCGGGCCCGTGGCCACCTACTGTGGCCGGATGCGCGCGCGCTTCGCCCCCGTCCGGGACTGCTTCCACGACCTGTTCGCCGCCGGTCGGGAAACCGGGGCCGGCCTCGCCATCTGGTACGACGGCACGCCTGTCGTCGACCTCGTCGCCGGTTCCCGCGCGGCCGTCCCGCCCGGCCTGGCGGTGCCGCTGGCGGGGGCCGGTGACCCGTGGCGGCCGGACACGCTGGTCAACGTCTACTCGGTGGGCAAGCCGATGGCCGCCCTCTGCCTGCTCCTGCTCGTCGACCGGGGGCGACTCGACCTCGACGACCCGGTGGCCGAGCACTGGCCCGGTCTCCGCGCGCCGGCCACGGTCCGCCAGGTGCTCAGCCACACCGCCGGACTGCCGGCGTTCCCGGTGCCCCGGCCGGCCGGCGCGGTCGCCGACTGGGGCCTGCTCTGTGCCGATCTGGCCGCCGCCGAGCCGCAATGGACGCCGGGGACGGTCGCGGGAGAGCACGCCTGGACGTACGGGCACCTCGTGGGCGAGTTGGTGCGCCGGGTGGACGGGCGGCCGGTGGGCCGGTTCCTGGCCGAGGAGATCGCCGGCCCGTGGCGGCTCGACCTGGGATTCGGGCTCGGGGCGGCCGACCAGCGGCGGTGCGCCGAACTGTCGTACGCCGACCCGGACTGGCCGGTCCGCACGCTCGGCGAGCCGGGGTCGCTGCGGGCGGCGGCGCTGGGCAACCCGGCGGGCGGCCTCGACGTGGCGGTGCTGAACAGCCCGCTGTGGCGGGGCGCGCAGGTGCCGGCGGTGAACCTGCACGCCACGGCCGCCGGCCTGGCTCGCTGCTACGCCGGTCTGCTCGCCGGGGGCGTCCTGGACGGGGTGCGGCTGTTCAGCCCGGAGCTGGTCGCCGAGGCGACCCGGGCCCAGTACGACGGCCCGGACCTGGTGCTGGACCGCCGGGCGTGCTGGACGCTGGGCATGCAGCGGGAACCGGACGGCAGCTGGGGCATGGGCGGGATCGGCGGCAGCAGCGCCTGGGCCGACCCGGAGCGGGGCTACGTCTTCGCGTACGCCACCGCGCGGCTGGCCGAGCACGACCGCGTCGAAGACCTCGTCGAGGCCCTGCACTCCTGCCTGTGAGCACGCTGCGGCTCGACCCGGTCGAAGGCGGCGCAGGCGCCGGGTGGTCGTGCACCCGCAGGTCGCGGGTGAGCAGGACGATGGCGGTACGCGTCATGGGCCGGCGGGTGCCAGGGCCGGGCCGGGGACCACGACAGGGGTGCCGGTCGGGGTGAGCAGGGCACGCCCGGCCACCGCCAGCCGCCGCCGCCGGGGCACGAGCGCCCGCCGGACGAACACGTCGTAGTCCTGGGCGGCGACCTCGTCGAGGATGCTGCCGTAGAGGGCGTACGCGGTGCGCATGCACGCCTGGGAGGCGGGCGCGAGCAGGGTGATGCCCGGTGCGGCGGCCTCGTAGTGCGCCTGGGCGCGGCTCACCTCGTACTCGATCAGGTGGCGGATCCGGGGGGTGCTCCGGCCGCGCGCGGCGGCGGCGAACAGGTCCTCGCGGGTCACGTCGAACTTGGCCAGGTCCTCGTCGGGCAGGTACGTCCGGCCGCGCGCCAGGTCCTCGGCGACGTCCCGGATGAAGTTGGTGAGCTGGAAGGCGAAGCCGAGCTGCCGGGCGGGCTCGCGGGCGGCGGCCGGGTCGGAGCTGCCGAGGATCGGCAGCATCATGGTGCCGATGACGGCGGCCGAGCCCTCCATGTAGTCGAGCAGGTCGTCGTAGGTCGGGTACGCGGTGACGGTCAGATCCATCGCCATGCTGCGCAGAAACGACGTGAAGTCGGCCTGGTCCAGGTCGAAGACGGCAATGGTGTGCAGCACCGCCGGCAGCAGCGGGTCGTCGATCGGGGCCCCGCCCAGCCCGGCCAGGAAGCGGCTCGACCAGTCGTCGAGCCGGGCGGCCCGCCCGGCGGGCGGCAGGTCCTCGGTACGGTCGACGATCTCGTCTGCGTACCGGGTGAAGCCGTACAGGGCGTGAACATGCCGCCGTTTCCGAGCGGGGAGCAGGCGGGTGGCGAGATAGTAGGTGCGGCCGTGACGTCTGTGCAGCTCGCGGCAGCGGTCATAGGCAGCGGTGAGGTCGACGTCCACCGGCCCCCCTCTAAATCGACGCAGCAATCGACGCAACTCGTAACCCTAGGGTACGCTCGCCGACATGGCCAACGACGCAACTGCGGGTAATGCGCTCCGCGTCGCGCCGGCACAGCCGGAAGCGACGGACGATCCGGTCTGCGGCGTACTGGCCGCGTTCACGAAAGACCTGGTCAAGCGCGTTGACGACACTCTCGCGGCGTTCCTTGCCGCCGAGGTCGCCGCGCTCGCCGAGATCGACGCGGCGATGGGCGGATTCGCCGCGACGGCACGCGACTGCGTGCTGGCCGGCGGCAAGCGGGTCCGGCCCACGTTCGCCTACTGGGGCTGGCGGGGCGCCGCCGGCGGGGCCGAGCCCCTGCCGGCGGTGCTGCCCGCGCTCGCGGCCCTGGAGCTGCTGCACACGTTCGCCCTGGTGCACGACGACGTGATGGACGCCTCCGACACCCGGCGCGGCCGGCCCACGGCGCACCGGGCCGCCGCCGCCCGGCACGTCGCCGCCGGGCACACCGGCGACCCGGAGCGGTTCGGCGAGGCGGTGGCCGTGCTCATCGGCGACCTCTGCATGGTCTGGGCCGACCGGCTGCTGGCACACGCCACCGTGCCGTCGGCCCGGCTGCTCGACGTCCGGCGCTGCTACGACCAGATGCGGGTCGAAACGGTCGCCGGGCAGTATCTCGACATCCTGGGCGAGAACGACGCGGGCAACTGGTCGCTGGACCGGGCCCTGCGGGTCGCCCGCTACAAGACCGCCAGCTACACCGTCCAGCGCCCGCTGCTGTTCGGCGCGCTCCTGGCCGGCGCCGACGCCGACGCGCCGCTGACCGCCGCGTACACCCGTTACGGCCTGGCCGTCGGCGAGGCGTTCCAGCTCCGCGACGACCTGCTCGGCGTCTACGGCGACCCGGCCACCACCGGCAAGCCGGCCGGCGACGACCTGCGCACCGGCAAGCCGACCGCGCTGCTGATGCTCGCCCGGCAGTTCGCCACCGGCACCCAGCGCCGGGCGCTGGAGCGGGCCGGCACGGTCACCGGCGCCCGCGAGGTGGCCCGGCTGGCCGAGCTGGTCACCGACACCGGTGCGGTCGCCCGGGTCGAACGGATGATCTCCGATCGGGTCGCCGAGGCGCTGGCCGCACTCGACACCGCTTCGGTCGACGAGACCGCGCACACGGCGCTGACGGGCCTCGCCACCGCCGCCACCACGCGGCGGGCATGATGGGCAACCTCGTGAGGGAGGTGGTCGCGTGCGCACCGTGACCGGACGTACGGACCGGGTGTTGGTCGTCGGGGCGGGGCTCGGAGGGCTGGCCTGCACGCTGCACCTTGCCGGCAGCGGGCGGCAGGTGACCGTGCTCGAACGCGAGGCGGTGCCGGGCGGCCGGGCCGGCCGGCTCGTCGTCGACGGGTACGAGTTCGACACCGGCCCCACCGTGCTCACCATGCCCGACCTGATCGCCGAGGCGCTCGACGCGGTCGGCGAGGAACTGGGCGACTGGGTCGAGCTGATGCCGCTGGACCCGGCGTACCGGGCGTACTACCCGGACGGCTCGACGCTCGACGTCATCACCGACACCACCCGGATGGCCGCCGAGATCGCCTCGGTCTGCGGGCCCCGCGAGGCCGACGGCTACCTTCGCTTCGTCGACTACGCGCGAAAGCTGTGGCGGCTGGAGCGGGCCGACTTCATCGACCGCAACCTCGACGCCCCCACCGACCTGCTCACCGGCAACCTGCTGAGGCTGTTGGCGGGCGGCGCGTTCCGCCGGCTCCAGACGAAGATCGAGCAGTTCTTCCGCGACCCGCGTACCCAACGGATCTTCTCCTTCCAGGCCATGTACGCCGGACTCGCCCCGCACGACGCGCTGGCCATCTACGCGGTCATCGCGTACCTCGACTCGGTGGCCGGGGTCTACTTCCCGCGCGGCGGCATCCACGCGGTCTCCCGGGCGATGGCCAGCGCGGCGGAGAAGCACGGCGTGCAGATCCGGTACGGCACCACGGTGGCCCGGGTGGAGACCGCGAACGGCCGGGCCACCGGGGTGGTCACCGCCGACGGCGAGTTCGTCGGAGCCGACGTGGTGGTGCTCAACCCGGACCTGCCGGTCGCCTACCGGGACCTGCTGCCGCCGGCCCGGCGGCGCCGGCTGACCTACTCACCGTCGTGCGTGGTGCTGCACGTCGGCTCGCGGCAGGGCTATGAGAAGATCGCCCACCACAACATCCACTTCGGACGATCCTGGAAGGGCACGTTCGACGAGGTGATCCGGCGGGGGAAGCTGATGACCGACCCGTCCCTGCTCGTCACCAACCCCAGTCGCACCGACCCGTCGGTCGCCCCGGCCAGCGGGCACACGTACTACGTGCTCGCCCCGGCGCCGAACCTCGACCGGGCCCCGTTCGAGTGGCGCGGCGACCTCACCCGCCGGTACGCCGACCAGCTCCTCGGGACACTGGAGGAGCGCGGGTACGTCGGCTTCGGCGATGGCGTCGAGGTGCTGCGCGCGATCACCCCGGCCGAGTGGGCGGAGCAGGGCATGGCCGCCGGCACCCCGTTCGCGTCCGCGCACAGCCTCTTCCAGACCGGCCCGTTCCGCCCGTCGAACCTGCACCGGACGCTCGACAACGTGGTGTTCGTCGGCTCCGGCACCCAGCCGGGCGTGGGCGTGCCGATGGTCCTGATCTCCGGCAAGCTGGCCGCCTCCCGCGTCACAGGGGGGCCACCCGCGAGCGCGCGGAACGCAGCGAAGCGGAGTCCCGCAGCCACGAACAAAGGCGGAAACCGGTGAGCGCCCGGGAGGGGCACCTGGTCGAGCTGGTCGACGACGGCGGCCGGGCCCACGGCGAGGCGACGGTGGCCGCCGCCCACCAGCCGCCCGGCCGGCTGCACCGGGCCTTCTCCGTGCTGCTGGTCGCCCCGGACGGCCGGGTGCTCCTCCAGCGTCGGGCCGCCGCGAAGACCCGGTTCCCGCTGCGCTGGGCCAACTCCTGCTGCGGCCACCCCGCGCCGGGCGAGCCGCTCGTCGTCGCCGCGAACCGCCGGCTGGGCGAGGAGCTGGGTGTCGGGCCCGTCGAGCTGACCGAGGCCGGCGTGTACGTCTACTACGCCGAGGACCCGACCACGGGCCGGGTCGAGTTCGAGTACGACCACGTGCTGCGTGCCGACGTCCCGGCCGACCTACCCGTACGGCCGGACCAGGGCGAGGTGGCCGAGCTGCGCTGGGTCGACCCGGCGGCGCTGGAGGCCGACCTCGCCGTCGACCCACGCGCGTACGCGCCCTGGCTGGGCGGGGTGGTGAACCGCCTGCTGCGCCCGTCCCCGCCGGCGGTCGCCGACGGCACCAGCGCGGTCCCGGCCGGTTCCGGGGCGGATGACGCGGCGGAGCGGTCGGGTGGGCGATGAGGCGCTGAGCGCGGGGGCCGTGGCGCGCCGACTGGGCGTCGCGGTCACCACGCTGCGCACCTGGCACCAGCGGTACGGGCTGGGCCCCAGCCAGCACCTGCCGGGCCACCACCGGCGGTACACGCCGGCCGATCTCGCCCGCCTGGAGATCATGCGCAAGCTCACCTCGGATGGGGTCACCCCGGCCGAGGCGGCCCGCTGGGCCCGGCAGGCGCCGGTTCCCGGCCCGGCCGGCGAGCCGCCCACCGTCGTCGCCGGCCGGGTCCGGCCGGGCGGCGAGCGCGACGGCGGCGGGCAGACCATCCCGGTCGGGCGGGCCGGCCCGGCGGCCCGGGGGCTGGCCCGGGCCGCGATGCGGCTGGACTCGGTGGCGATCGGGGAGACGATCGGGCACACCCTGGCCACCGACGGCGTCGTGGCCACCTGGGAGCGGCTGCTGTGCCCGGTGCTCGCCGGCATCGGCGAGCGGCACGCCGCCACCGCCGGCCTCATCGAGGTGGAGCACCTGCTGTCGCGGTGCGTCTCGGAGGCGTTCGCCGCCGTCGCGCGCGCCGGCTCGGCCGCCGGCCCGCCCCGCCTCCTGCTCTCCTGCGCCGACGAGGAACAGCACACCCTGCCGCTGGAGGCGCTCGCCGCCGCGCTGGCCGAGGCCGGCGTCGCGTACCGGATGCTCGGTGCCCGGGTGCCGGCGGCGGCCCTGGTCGAGGCGGTCAACCGCACCGGCCCGGCCGCCGTGGTGATCTGGTCGCACACCCTGGCCACCGCCGACCCGGCCCAGCTCACCGCGCTGCTGGCCAGCCCGCGCCGGCCGCTGCTGGTGCTGGCCGCCGGCCCGGGCTGGCGGGCCGACCCGCTGCCGGCCGGCGTGGTCCGCCCGGTCGACCTGGCCGAGGCGGTCTCGCTCGCCCTCGCCGTACGGGACTCGCTGGACCAATCGGTAGAGGGCTGACCGCCCTGCCGTTTTTGTGCGTCGTCCACTAGCGTCGAGTGGCCCACGGCCCCCGACCCCTCGGAGTGACGATGAGCGCACGCACCGTACTGGCGCTCGGCCTCAGCCTGGCGTTGTTCCTGACCGGCTGCAGCGATCGGACGACCGACCGGCGGTCGGAGGCCGCCGCCTCCCCGTCGGCCTCGGCCTCGCCGGAGCCGACACCGGAGCCGACCGTCGCACCCAAGCCGACCCGCACCACCC
>NZ_SMKJ01000273.1:0-9818 GCF_004348615.1 Micromonospora sp. KC207 | reverse complement strand
GTGCGGGGGAGACCGGGGCGACGTCGGTCGCCGTGTCGTCGGGCACCGGCCGGTTTTCGGCGGCCGGGTCCTCGGCTGGCTCCTCCACCGGCTCCTCGGTCAGCTCGTCGTCGCCGAGTGGGCGGCCGACCAGTCGCTGGTCGCGCAGCTTGCCGGCGACGTACACGCCCCGGGCGGCGGCGAGCATGCCGACCCCGGCGGCCACGGCGATGCCCAGCCGGCCCTCGAAGGGGACCAGGCCGAGGGCGCCGCCGGCCACGAAGGCCAGCATCAGCGCCGTCTCCGAGTGGGCGAACGAGCTGGCCCGCAGCCGTTCCGGGATGCGTTCCTGGATGGAGGCGTCGACCGCGAGCTTCGCCACGCCGCTGGACAGGGCGGTGACCAGGCAGAGCAGGGCCACCATCGGCAGCGAGAACTGGATCGTGGCCAGGACGGCCGTGCCCGCCACGATGATCGTGCTGCTGGACTGGATCGCGGCGGGGCGGTGGATGCGCAGCCGGGTGCCGACCGCGGTGGCCAGGAAGCCGCCCACCGCCAGCGCCCCGCCGACCAGCCCGAGCGCCATCTCGGCGCTCAGGTCGCGCCCGAAGAACTCGGTGGTCAGGTCGCCCTTCTTGAGCGCGAACGCGAGGAAGAGCAGCAGGAAGCCGTAAACTGCGCGGAGCAGCGCCGAGCCGAGCAGGCTGGCGATGACGAGGCGGCCGGCCGGGCGTCCGCGCCCGAGCGGGCGGTCCCCGGCGGCCCGCCGGCCCAGCGCCCGCAGCGGGCGGGGGACCCGCTCGGGCGGCTCCGAATCGGCCCGGGGCGGCAGCCGCAGCGCGATGACCATGCCCACCAGGAAGATCACCGAGGCGACCCGGAGCGGCCACTGCGGGCCGAACCAGAACGCGGCCAGCCCGATCGGGGCGACGAGCCCACCGGCCAGCGTGCCGTAGACGCTGGCCCGCGCGCCGATCTGGGACAGCCCGACGCCCTCGGGCAGCAGCCGGGGCACGGCCGCCGAGCGGGCCACCCCGTACGCCCGGGAGAGCGCGAGCACCCCGAAGGCGGCCGGGTAGAGGCCGAAGCCGTGCATGTAGTCGGAGATCAGCCAGGCCAGGAAGGCCCGGCCGAGCATGGTGGCGGCGAGCGCGTACCGCCGGCCGTGCCGGAAGTGGTCGAGCAGCGGGCCGACCACCGGCGCGAGCATCGCGAACGGCACCATCGTGACCAGCAGGTAGAGCGCGACCTTGCTGCGTGCCTCGCCGAGCGGGACGTTGAAGAAGATCGTCCCGGCCAGGCCGATCGCGATCAGCGTGTCCCCCGCGCAGGAGAGGGCGTGCAGGTCGAACAGGCGCACCATGCCGATCTCGCCGCCCGCGCCCCGGGCCCGGGCCGAGCCGGCCCGGCGGGTCATCCAGCGCCCGCCGCGCGCGGAGCCGCGCAGCAGGAGGCGGACGGCGCGGATGCCGGTGCCGACGGTCCGCCCCAGCACGGACCGCTCGGAGCGGGAGAACAACGGCATGTGCACCATCCTCGCCCATGCACCCCACCCCCGCGCCAGGGCCGCCGCAGAAACGACCCCCGGGAGTGCCTGTCGGTCTTTGTCGCCCATGGGGAACAATGGTTGGGTGACCAGGCCCGCCTCCGCTCGTGCCGCCCGCCTCGACCAGGTCTGCGCCGCCGCCGTCGAGGCGGCCCGCGACGCCATCACCGAGGTGGAGCCGTCCGACATCGGTGACCACCTCCAGGTCGTCGCCGAGGGTGACCGGGTCGTCACCCACTACTTCGACTGCCGGCTGTCCGGTTACCGGGGCTGGCGGTGGGCGGTCACCGTGACCCGGGTGCCGCGCAGCCGCAAGGTCACCGTCTGCGAGACGGTCCTGCTGCCGGGCCCGGACGCGTTGCTCGCGCCGGGCTGGCTGCCCTGGCAGGAGCGGCTCCAGCCGGGTGACCTCGGCCCCGGCGACCTGCTGCCCACTCCGCCGGACGACGAGCGCCTCGCCCCGGGGTACGTCCTGTCCGACGACCCCGCCGTCGAGGAGACCGCCTGGGAGTTGGGCCTCGGCCGGCCGCGGGTGCTGTCCCGGGAGGGGCGCAGCGAGGCCGCGCAGCGCTGGTACGACGGAGACCACGGCCCGTCCGCGCCGATCTCCATGGCCGCCCCGGCCGCCGCCCGCTGCGGCACGTGCGGCTTCTACCTGCCGCTGGCCGGCGCGCTGCGGCAGTCCTTCGGCGCGTGCGGCAACTTCTACGCCCCGGACGACGGCCGGGTGGTCAGCGCCGACCACGGCTGCGGTGCGCACTCGGAGACGCTGATCGAGACGCCCGAAAGCCCGGTCGACGAGCTGCCCACGGTGTACGACGACAGCGCCGTCGAGGCGGTGTCGGTGAGCCGCGCGCCGGGCTCGGTGGAGGCGGCGGAGCCGGGCGAGCCGTACGGCCACCCCTGAGCGGGCGGGGTCATTGGCCGGTGTCGGCCGGCTGACCGGCCCGTGCCGCAGCGCGGCGGCGACGCCGCTTGGCGTCGTGGCGCATCATCACGGCAAGGCCGGGAAAGCCCCAGAGGAAACCGGCTAGGCAGGTCCAGAGCCAGTTCTGGTGCCCGTGCTCGGTGAGCCAGCCCCGGAAGAAGATCAGCAGCACCAGGCCGGCGACCGCCCAGGCGACCAGCCCGGCGACCGCGAACGGCACCATCGGCGGGTCGAGCGGCTCAGGCCGCGGCGGTTGCTCCTGTCGCACGGGGGCAAGCGTACGCGATCAACCTTCCCAGTTGGCCGTGTGATCTGCGACGATGCGCGGATCAGACGGATGATCACCTGCGAGGACCTGATGGCCATTGCGCCGCCGGACAACGGCACTCCACCCGATCCCGCTCACCCCCGCAATGCCTTCGACCGCTTCTTCGAGATCACCGCCCGAGGTTCGACTCCGGGTCGGGAGGTCCGGGGCGGCCTGGCGACCTTCTTCACGATGGCGTACATCGTGGTGCTCAACCCGCTGATCATCGGCAGCGCTGCCGACGGTGACGGCAAGAAGTTGGCCATTCCGGCGCTGGCCGCCGCGACGGCGCTGGTCGCCGGCCTGACGACCATCCTGATGGGGGTGGTCGGCCGGTTCCCGATGGCGATGGCCGCCGGGCTGGGCGTGAACGCGCTGGTGGCGTACGAGATCGCCCCGCAGATGACCTGGGCCGACGCGATGGGCCTGGTGGTGATCGAGGGTGTGCTCATCGCGATCCTGGTGCTCACCGGCCTGCGTACGGCGGTGTTCCGCTCGGTGCCCACGCAGCTCAAGACCGCGATCGGCGTCGGCATCGGCCTGTTCCTGACGATCATCGGCCTGGTCGACGCCGGCTTCGTCCGGCGGGTCCCGGACGCGGCCAACACCACCGTCCCGGTGGGGCTGGGCATCGGCGGCAAGATCGTGAGCTGGCCGATGCTGGTCTTCGTGGTGGGCCTGCTGGTCACGATCGTGCTGGTGGTGCGCCGGGTGCGGGGCGCGATCCTGATCGGCATCCTCGCCTCGACGGTGCTGGCGATCGTCGTGGAGGCCGTGGCGAACGTCGGCCCGTCCTTCGTCGACGGCAAGCCCAACCCCAAGGGCTGGTCGCTGAACGTGCCGGAGTTGCCGAAGACGGTCGTGGACGTGCCCGACCTGTCGTTGCTGGGCAACTTCAACGTGCTGGACTCGTGGACCCGGGTCGGCTGGCTGGTCCCGCTGATGTTCGTCTTCACGCTGCTGATCACGGACTTCTTCGACACGATGGGCACGATGGTCGCGATCGGCCAGGAGGGGGGCATGCTCGACGAGCGGGGCACCCCGCCGCGGGCCAAGGAGATCCTGCTGGTCGACTCGATCGCCGCGGCGGCGGGTGGCGCGGCGAGCGTCTCCAGCAACACCTCGTACATCGAGAGCGCCGCCGGTGTCGCGGAGGGTGCCCGCACCGGCGTGGCCAACCTGGTCACCGGCGCGTTGTTCCTGCTGGCGATGTTCCTCGCGCCGCTGGCGGTGGTGGTGCCGTTCGAGGCGGCGTCGACGGCGCTGGTGGTGGTCGGCTTCCTGATGATGACCGCGGTGCGCACGATCGACTGGACCGACTACGAGATCGCGATCCCGGCGTTCCTGACGATCACCCTGATGCCGTTCACGTACTCGATCTCCAACGGCATCGGCGCGGGCGTCATCACGTACGTGATGATCAAGCTGGCGAAGGGGAAGCCCCGGGAGGTCCACCCCCTGCTGTACGCGGTGGCGGTGCTGTTCGCCCTGTACTTCCTACGCGGGCCGATCGAGTCCGCCGTACTCTGACGCCCCACACGTGTCCCGGGGTCGGGGTGCCGAATCGGCTACCCGACCCCGGAGGGGCAGACTCCCTGGTGAGCATGGTCATATCGGCTTTCGTTAGCCAGGCTCATTAGTTAGGCTAACTATCGTGACGGAGCGGACGGTGACGGCGAACAGCGTGCCACCGGCGCAGCTGGCTCCCCAGTTGCGTGATGCGATCACCCGGCTCAACCGACGGGTCCGCCAGGCCCGACCGGTCGGCGACCTGACGGTCACCCAGCTCTCCGCGCTCACCAGCCTCGTGCTGGCGGGCGCGCTGACGCCTCGGGAACTGGCCGACGTCGAACGGGTGCAACCGCCGACGATGACCAAGATCGTCGCGAAGTTGGAGGACCGCGGCCTCGTGGGCCGCACCCCCCACCCGACCGACGGCCGGCAGGTCATCCTCTCGGCGACCGAGGGCGGCCGGGCCGTGCTCGACCAGTTCGAGCGGGCTCGCAACGAGTGGCTGGCCCGCCGGCTGGCCGAGCTGCCCGAGTCCGACCGGGAGACCCTGCAACGGGCCGCCGAGATCCTTCAGCGGCTCGCCCGCGCCTGACCGCGCCCGCGCCCACCGGGGTGCCGCCGCCTGGTCCGCGCCGTCCGCCGTCGATGAGGCGTACGACCGCGAGGAGGCGCACCCAGGGTGCAGGCGAAGTTGAGCACGATGTTCCAGTCACTGCAGGTCCGCAACTACCGGCTCTTCGCATCCGGGCAGCTGATCAAACTGATCGGCGTCTGGATGATGTTCATCGCCCAGGACTGGCTCGTCCTTGAGCTCTCCGACGACTCCGCCACCGCCCTCGGCGTGGTCACCGCCCTCCAGTTCACCCCGGTGCTGCTGCTCACCCTGCTCTCCGGTCGGCTCGCCGACCGGTACGACAAGCGCCTGCTGCTCTTCGTCGCCAACGCGTTCTGGACGGTGCTGTCGTTCGGGATGAGCCTGCTGGTGCTCACCGGCCTCGTCCAGCTCTGGCACGTCTTCGTCTTCGCCGTCCTGCTCGGCGTCGCCAACGCGGTGGAGACCCCCGTCCGGCAGGCGTTCGTCTCCGAACTCGTCGGCACGTCGCTGCTGCCCAACGCACTGTCGCTCAACGCGGCCGTGTTCAACTCGGCCCGCATCGTCGGCCCCGCCGTCGCCGGCCTGGCCATCGCCGCCGTCGACGTCGGACCGGTCTTCCTGTTCAGCGCGCTCAGCTCGCTGGGCCCGCTGGCCACCGTGGTCCGGATGCGCCCCGCCGAGCTGCACCGCAAGGACCTCCTCCCGGTCGCCGAGCGGGACTCCGCCCGGGTCGTCGACGGTCTGCGGTACGTCGCCCGCCGCCCCGACCTGCTGCTGCCGATGGTCGTGATGTCGGTGATCGGGATGAGTCTGTTCAACTTCCAGCTCACCCTCGCCGCCCTGGCCAAGACCGTGTTCAACACCGGCGCCGCCTCGTTCGGCCTGTTCAGCACCGCCCTGGCCGTCGGCGCGCTCGCCGGGGCGCTCGCCGGCACCGGGCGGCGCAGCCGTCCCTCGGTGTGGGTGGTGCTCGGCGCGGCGATCGGGTGCGCCGTCTTCGGCACCCTGGTCGGGCTCGCCCCGGCGTACTGGATGGTGGTGGCGCTGCTGCTGCCCGCCGGGTTCTTCATGGTCTTCTTCGCCCAGGCGGCCAACCAGCGGGTGCAGCTCGGCACCGACGCCGCGTTCCGGGGCCGGGTCATGGCGCTGTGGGTGCTGGTGTTTCTCGGCACCAACCCGGTGGGCGCCCCGGTGATCGGCTGGGTCGCCGAGACGTACGGCGCGGGGGCGAGCATCTGGATCGGCGGGCTGATCTCGCTGGCCACGGCCCTGCTGGCGCTCACCTGGCAGCTTCGCCGCTCGGGTGCCCGGTTGCGCCTGCGGATGCTCCCGTCCCCCCGCTTCTACGTCGCCGAGTAGCGCAAGCAGGGGCCCCCTGTTAACGCATTCTGTATAGCAGGGGCCCCTTCTTGACCCCGCTGGGCGGCTCGCGGCCTGCCCTGCGGCTCCTGCGGGGCGGCGTGAATGTCAACAAACCGGTGGCGGTGAGACTCGCAGGGACATAGCGTCGATACGTGGAGGTAGGCCGAGCGATGCTTCTTGCCCTGGCGGTCGTCGCTGTCGCGAGTCTCCCGGTCGCCTTCGCGCTGGTGTTCTGCGCCGACGAGATCATCGACCGAATCGCCTGCGGCTACGCCGAGTGGCGCGAACGACGCCGAGAACGCCGCACCATCGCCCGGCTGGACCGGGCCGTCGACGCCGATGGGCTGACCCGGGGCATCGACCTCACCGAGTTCGACCGGGAGGAGCGCCGGTCCCTCCAACAGATCGCCGCCGACCTGCACCGGTTCGCCGAGCATCGGGTCAACCCGGGCGGCCGGGCCGTGATCTGGCACGCCGCCGTCGTCGACGCGTACGACGAGCACCTGCGGGCCGCCTGCCGCTGCCTCGGGCTCACCGAGCACCTGGGCGAGCTGGAGGGCGTCGACCGGCAGATCGAGCGGGTCAGGGTCGAGGGGATGCTGCACGCCGCCGGGCTCACCCTGCCGGCCGCCCGCCCCCGGCACCGCCAGCGGCACCGCTGACCGGCCGGGCCCACCGTTGGCCGGGGCCACCGCACCTGACCCACCGGGGGCATCGGCGACCGGCACCGCCGCACCCGGCGCGAGCGCCAGCCTGCGGCTCTTCGTCGCCGTCCACCCGCCGCCCGAGGCCGTCGCCGACCTGAGCGCCCGGGTGGCCCGGCTCCGGGTCGCCCGCGCGGCGGCGGCCGGCACCGACACCCGGCTCACCGACCCGGCGCAGGCGCACCTCACCGTCGCCTTCCTCGGCACGGTCGACACGGGCCGCCTCGTGAAGGTCGAGAGCGCCCTCGGCCTCGCCGCCGAGACGTTCCGCGGGGGCCGGTCGGCGCACCCCGTGCTGCGGCTCGGCGGCGGGGGGAGCTTCGGCCAGGGCCGGTCCACGGTCCTCTGGGTCGACGTGCGCGGGGAGGTCGAGGCGCTGCGGGTCCTGGGCCGGCTGGTCCGGTCCGGGCTGCGCCGGGGGCGGCTGCCGTGCGACGAAAAGCCCTTCACCCCGCACCTCACCGTCGCCCGCCCCGGCGACCGGATCGACCCCGCCGACGTGGCCGCCGACCGGGAGGCGTTGCACGGCTACCTGGGGCCGCCGTGGCCGGCCACCGAGTTGGTGCTGGTCCGCAGCCGCCAGGGCCCCCGGCCGGCGTACGACCGGGTGGCCGCCTGGCCCCTCTAGTGGAGTGGTCACCTTCGATGCGAGGGGATGTCCCGGCTGTGACGTAGCCGCTTCCGCCTGGCCTGCGACAGCGCCGGTCCGGTCACAGTGACCCTGTGGTCAGCGAATCGAGTTGTCGAATCGGTTCGTCAAACGCTTGTCTCCAGCACGCCGCGGGAGCCTGTCGAGTCACCGGCTGGCCGACGCCATGCCGGTCGGCGGTCGTGCGGCGGTCTCCAGGGCGCGTGGGTCGGTGGCCGTGGTGTCGGGGGGCCGGTGTGGTGCGGGCGCGGCACTGATGCCGAGGGCACAGCAGGGAGTTGCCTCAGCAGGGAGTTGCCTCTCACGATGCCGGCACGGGTGAAGCGCCGTGGGCTGCCGGCCGACGCCGGCAGCCCACGGCGGGGCTCAACTCACGGAACAGGTCAGCGTCGGGGTGGTGCCGGCTCCGCCAGCCACGAGCATCCCGAAGGTGGTGCTGGCTCCCGGTGCGAGACTCCCGTTGTACGAGACGTTGGTGACCGTGGCGGTCCCGCCGCTGGTCGTCAGCGAACCGTTCCACACCTGGTCGATGGTCTGTCCGGACCCGATTGCCCAGCTCACCCGCCAGCCCTTGGTGACCGTCGAACCGCTGTTGGACACCGCCACCTCGGCCTGGAAGCCGCCGGGCCAACTGTTGATCACCTGGTAGGAGGCGCCGCACCCCGAGCCGCCCGGGTCGGGGGTGGTCGTCGAGGGCGACGGTGTCGGGGACGACGGTGAAAGCGTCGGCGTCGGCGTCGGCGTCGTTGTCGGCGACGGCGGCAGAACGGTGATGGTGTATGCGTCGTTGATGTCGTTGTTGGCGATGTTCACGACGGTGCCGGTGCCGTTGAGGGTCACCACCTGGTCCTGGACGGTGGTGGGGCCGGTGACCGCGCCGCCGTTGTTGTAGGGAATGCGCTGCACCAGGATGCGCGCCCGGTTGTCGCTCACGATGCCGCTGGTGCTGTTCAGCCCCTGCAGGTTGACGGCGATGTTGCCGGTGGTCCGGCCGCCGCCGACCAGGACCTTGGCGTTGCCGGCGTCCTTGGTGGCGTACGCGTCGTACCCGGGGGACGCCGTGGTGGCGACGGCGATGCCGGTCTGCTGGGCGTAGAAGCGGTAGACCCACCACTCGCCCTTGGGCTGGTATTGGCCGGCCGAGTTGTGGGTGAGCAGGTTGCCCAGGTCGTTGTGCAGGTTGCCGCCGCTGGCCCAGTTGGCGCGCAACCCGTCGGCACCGGCCCGTTCCAGCCGGGTGATGTACCAGGCGCCGTCGCCGGGGTTCTGCTCGTTCGAGGCCCCGTACTCGTTGATCTGGTAGGGCCGGGGGTGCGGAACGCCCCGCGAGTCGAGCGTCGTGTTCGCCGCGGCGACGTTGGCCACCGGGTCGCCGGGCAGGGAGTGCCAGCTCACGATGTCTGGCACCGCGTTGTTGGCCTTGACGTAGTCGAGGTACTGGGTCCACCAGCCGCCGGAGGTGGTGGGTACGCCGGCCAGGCTCGGACCGACGATCAGGGTGCCCGGCATGTCCGCCCGGAGGCGCTGATAGGTCCGCCGCCAGAGCTCGAAGTACTGGGCCTGGGGGCGATTCCAGAACAGGGTGAGGTTGGGTTCGTTCCAGATGTCCCATTCGACCGGGACGCCGGTGGCCTTCACATCGTTGATCACCCGGGTGAGGAAGTTGTTGTAGTCGGTCCAGTTGCCGTTGTCGCCGGGGAAGCGGGAGATGGGGGCACCGTCGGCGCCCCAAAGGTCGTGGGCGAGCAGGACGAACTTGCCGCCGAGCGCCTTGGTGCGCAGCATCTGGGCGCGGGTGGCGTTCCATCGGCGGTCGTATCCGCCGCCGACCCAGCCGCCGCCCGGCAGTTGGGCGCCCCCGGCCCGCATGGCCTGGTATTTGATGTCGGTGAAGAAGTGGTCGGGCGGTGCGGTGCCGTTCTCGGTCATGCCGTAGATCCACCCGGATGCCCGGTAGGTCGGCGCGGTGGTGGTGGCGGCGAAGTTCACGCTGAGGCTCTGATTGTCGGCATGGGCCACGGTGGGTGCGACCAGCAGGCCGGCGGCGGCCAGCGCGCCGGCAAGGAGGTAGCCGGCACGGTTCACGCTGAGGCTCTGATTGTCGGCATGGGCCACGGTGGGTGCGACCAGCGGGCCGGCCGCGGCCAGCGCGCCGGCGAGGAGGTAGCCGGCACGAGGGCGTGGCCGGGACAGAAAACTCACGGGCTCTCCAGGGACGGTTGGGGTGGGGTGTGGG
>NZ_SMKJ01000272.1:0-9849 GCF_004348615.1 Micromonospora sp. KC207 | reverse complement strand
TGTTGGTGGTGTGGGGGTGGATTGGGCGCGGGTGTATGCCGGTACGGGTGCCCGCAGGGTTGATCTACCGACGTATCCGTTCCAACGACGCCACTACTGGGCCCAGACCTCCCCCGCCGGTGTCGGGACGGCCGCAGCGGCCCGGTTCGGCATGGAGTGGGAGGACCACCCCCTGCTCGGCGGTGCGCTGTCGGTCGGCGGGTCCAGAAGCCTGCTCCTGGCCGGGCAGCTCTCGCTCGCCTCGCATGCCTGGCTCGCCGACCACGCAGTGTCCGGCACCGTGCTGCTGCCCGGCACGGCCTTCGTGGAACTCGCCCTGCACGCGGCCGGTGCGGCTGGTTGCAGCGAGGTCGAGGAGCTGCGGCTGGAGTCTCCCCTGCTGGTTCCGACCAAGGGCGGGGTACGGCTCCAGGTGCTGGTGGACGACCCCGGCGACGGATCCGACCGCCGCAGGGTGAGCGTGTTCTCCCGCAACGATGCCGCGGCGGCGGAGTCCGCCTGGACGCGGCACGCGGTGGGCGTCCTGACCCCGGGATCGCGGCCCGTCCCGGCCGTACCGTGGCACACCGACACCTGGCCGCCCTCGGGCACGGAGCCGGTCGACGTGGCCGACCTGTACGAGCGGTTCGCGGCGCTGGGCTACGAGTACGGGGAGGCGTTCGCCGGGCTTCAGGGTGTCTGGCGCGGTGACGGCGAGGTGTTCGCCGAGGTGCGACTGCCCGACCGAATCACGGCGGAGGCCGCCCGCTTCGGGCTGCATCCCGCGCTGCTCGACGCCGCCCTGCAGGCGTGGCTGGCGGGTGACCTCGTCGACGTTCCCGACGGCAGCGTCCTGCTGCCCTTCGCCTGGCAGGGCATCGTCCTTCACGCCACCGGCGCCGACACGCTGCGGGTCCGCATCGGCCGGTCCGGTGACTCGGCTGTGTCCCTGTATGCGGTCGATCCGGTCGGTGCTCCGGTCCTCTCGCTGGACGCCCTGGTCCTGCGTCCGCTCGCCCGGGAACGCCTTGGGCTGCCCGCCGAGTCCGCAGCCGGCGCGTTGTACCGGGTCGGCTGGCGGCGGGCCGCCGTCGCCGGGTCAGCCGTCGCAGGGTCAGCCGACCGGTGGTGGGCGGTGGTGGGCCCGAACGATGTGGAGGGGAGCGGGGCCGCCGAGCGGCGCCGGTGGCCGGCGGCCACCGTCGACGTCCACGCCGACGTGGACTCGCTGCGCGCCGCGCTGGACGCGGGCGAGGAATTGCCCGCCGTCGTCCTCGCCGACTTCCGGGCGGCCGCCCGTTGGGTCGCCGACGGTTCGGTCGCCGGTGGCCCGGTCGGGGCCGGGGCCGTCCGGGCAGCGACCTGGGCCGGGCTGGACCTCCTGCAACGCTGGCTGGCCGACGAGCGGTTCACCTCGGCGAGGCTCGTGGTCCTCACCGAACGGGCCGTGGCCGCCGGGCCGGACGAGGACGTGCCGGATCTCGTCCACGCCGGACTGTGGGGCCTGCTGCGATCGGCTCAGTCCGAACACCCGGACCGCTTCGTCCTGGTGGACGTCGACGCGGACGACAGCTCGCTCTCGGTGTTGCCGTCGGCCCTCGCCCTGGACGCGCCCCAGCTCGCGGTGCGGGCCGGCGAGATCCTGGTACCCGGGATCGAGCCGGTGCGACCAGAGCCCGCGCCCGGGCCGGAGCCGGAGCAGGCCGAATCCGCGGCGGAAGTCGCCCCGGACCCGGACGGCACGGTTCTGGTCACCGGCGCGACCGGCACGCTCGGCGGGCTGCTCGCCCGGCACCTGGTGACGACCCGTGGCGTACGCCGGCTGCTGCTGGCCAGCCGCAGCGGGCCGGACGCCCCCGATGCCGCCCGGCTGGCCGAGGAGCTGACCGGGCTTGGCGCCGACGTGACGCTGGTCGCCTGCGACACCACAGACCGCGCCGCGCTGGCCGGAGTCCTGGGTAACATCCCCGCCGAGCATCCGCTGACCGCCGTGGTGCACGTGGCCGGCGTACTCGACGACGGGGCGCTGCAGGCGCTCACCCCCGAGCGGGTCAACGCGGTGCTGCGGCCGAAGGTCGACGCGGCACTGCACCTGCACGAGCTGACCGCGGGACTGCCGCTGACGGCGTTCGTGCTGTTCTCCGGGGCGGCGGGGATTCTGGGCCGGCCCGGCCAGGCCAACTACGCGGCGGCGAACACCTTCCTGGACGCCCTGGCGCAGCACCGGCGGGCAAGGGGCCTGCCCGGCGTCTCCCTCGCCTGGGGCCTGTGGGGACTGGCCAGCGAGATGACCGGCCACCTCGGCGAGAACGACCTTCGGCGCATGCGGCGCTCCGGCATCGCCCCGATGCCCGGCGAGGAGGGTCTCGCGCTGTTCGACCGGGCGCTCGACCGGGCCCGGGACGAACCGGTGCTCGTACCGGCACGCCTGGATCTGGCGGCGCTGCGCCGGGAGCAGGCCGCCGGCGGACCGGGTGCCGTCCCGGCGCTGCTGCGGGATCTGGTGCCGGCGGCCCCGGTCCGCCGGGCGGCCTCGTCGGGCGCGACCGGCGGGGCGCCCACGCCAGCCTCCTCCGTCGCGCCGCAGCAGGCGGACGCGCTGCGCGAGCAACTGGCCGGAAAGGACGCCCAGGCCCGGGTCCGGGAGCTGCTGGGCCTGGTACGCGCCCACGTCGCCGGGGTGCTCGCCCTGGCGCGAGGGGAGGCGGAGGTGGACCCGGGCAGACCGTTCCGCGAGGTCGGATTCGACTCGCTGACCGCGGTCGAACTGCGCAACCGGCTGGGCGCGGCGACCGGCCTGCGGTTGGCGCCGAGCCTGGTGTTCGACCACCCGACCCCGTTGGCCGTTGCCGCACACCTCGACGACCGGCTCGCCGCCGAGGGAGTGGTCGACGAGGGCGCGGCGGCGCTGAGCGGGCTCGACGCGCTGGCCTCGGCGCTCGGGGGGATGAGCACGGACGACGTCCGCCGGGACATCGTCCGCCGGCGGCTGGAGGAGATGCTCGCCCTGGTCGGCGGCCCACGGTCCGGGCCGGCGGGTGACGGGCTCCGGGACGCCACGGTCGCCGAGCGGCTCGATTCGGCGTCCGACGACGAACTCTTCGCACTGATCGAGGAGCAGCTGTGAACCCCGACCGAGGAGAGGGCCGGCAGGTGACCGCGAACGAGGACCGGATCCGTGAGTACCTCAAGCGGGTCACCGCCGAGCTGGCCGGGACGCGGCGACGCCTGCGCGAGCTGGAGGACGCCGCGCGCGAGCCCATCGCCATCGTGGGCATGAGCTGCCGGCTGCCGGGCGGGGTGAGCACGCCCGAGGACCTGTGGCGGCTGGTCGAGGCAGGCACCGACGCGATGTCGGGCTTCCCGGAGGACCGGGGCTGGGACCTCGGGAAGCTCTACGACCCGGATCCGGACTCGACCGGCACGAGCTATGTGCGCGAAGGCGGTTTTCTCTACGACTGCGCCGAGTTCGACCCGGAGTTCTTCACCATCTCGCCCCGCGAGGCGCTGGCCATGGACCCGCAGCAGCGGCTGCTGCTGGAGACCGCGTGGGAGACCTTCGAGCGGGCGGGGATCGCTCCCGACTCGGCCCGGGGCACCCGTACCGGTGTCTACGTCGGGGTGATGTACGACGACTACGGCACCCGGCTGTCCGAGGTTCCGAAGGACCTGGAGGGCTATCTGGTCAACGGCAGCGCGGGCAGCGTCGCGTCGGGCCGTGTCGCGTACACCCTGGGGTTGCAGGGGCCGGCGGTCACGGTCGACACGGCGTGCTCGTCGTCGCTGGTCGCGTTGAACCTGGCCGTGCAGGCACTGCGGTCGGGCGAGTGCGAGCTGGCCCTGACGGGAGGGGCGACGGTGCTCGCCACGCCGACGATGTTCGTCGACTTCGCCCGGCAGCGCGGTCTCGCCGGGGACGGTCGCTGCAAGGCGTTCGCGGACGCCGCCGACGGCACCGGCTTCGGCGAGGGCGTGGGAATGCTGCTGCTGGAACGGCTCTCGGACGCGGTCCGCAACGGTCGTCGGGTGCTGGCCCTCGTGCGGGGCTGCGCGGTCAACCAGGACGGGGCGAGCAACGGCCTGACCGCCCCGAACGGTACCGCCCAGCAGTTGGTCATCCGGCAGGCGTTGACCAACGCGGGGCTGGCCGCGGACGAGGTGGACGCGGTGGAGGCGCACGGCACCGGCACCCGCCTGGGCGATCCGATCGAGGCACAGGCGCTGCTGGCGACGTACGGGCAGGGCCGGCCGGCGGACCGGCCGCTGCTGCTGGGGTCGTTGAAGTCCAACATCGGCCACACCCAGGCCGCCGCCGGAGTCGCCGCAGTGATCAAGACCGTGTTGGCACTGCGCCACGCCTGGCTGCCCCGGACCCTGCACGTCGACCGGCCCTCGACCCGGGTGGATTGGTCGTCGGGCGCGGTGCGGCTGCTCACCGAGAGCCGGCCATGGCCCGACCACGGCGACCGGCCGCGCCGGGCGGGGGTTTCGTCGTTCGGCGCCAGCGGCACCAACGCGCACGTCATCCTGGAGAGCGCCCCCGAGGCGGCGGCGGACGTGGTGGCCGCGCCGGAATCCCCCACCCCCGCGCCGGCCGCCGTCGGGGCCGCACCGGCGGCCACCGGCCACGGTCCGGCCGGGGACGCGACCGTGCCGGTAGCCGTCGGCCACGTGTCGGCGGGGGCGGCCGGCGACGTTTCCGTCTGGGTCCTGTCCGGCCGGACCGAGGCGGCCCTGCGCGCGCAGGCCCGGCGGCTGCACGTCCACCTGACGTCCCGGCCGCGAGCCGAACCCGCCGACGCCGTGGCCCGCGCGCTGGCGCGCTCCCGCGCCGCGTTCACGTACCGGGCCGCCGTGCTCGGTCGGGACGACACCGCGCTGCTCGACGGCCTGCGCGCGCTCGCGGCGGGTCGCGGCGCGGCGGGGCTCGTCACCGGGCGGGCGGACCCGGAGCGGCGGGTGGCGTTCCTCTTCACCGGGCAGGGCAGCCAGCGACCGGGCGCGGGACGGGAGCTGTACGCCCGGCATCCCGCCTTCGCGCAGGCCCTGGACGGCGTCCTCGCGGAACTCGACCGGCACCTGGACCGGCCGCTGCGCGACGTCATGTTCGCCGAGCCGGGCAGCGAGGCGGCGGCGGCGCTGGACGACACCGCGTACACCCAGCCGGCGCTGTTCGCGCTGGAGGTGGCGCTGTTCCGGCTGTTCACGAGCTGGGGGCTGCGTCCGGACGCCCTGCTGGGCCACTCGGTCGGGGAGATCGTCGCGGCGCACGTCGCGGGCGTCCTCACCCTGGAGGACGCTGCCCGGCTGGTGACGGCGCGCGGTCGGCTCATGGCGGACCTGCCGGCCGGGGGTGCGATGGCCGCGCTCCAGGCCGCCGAGTCCGAGGTGGGCCCCCTGCTGGCGGGACGGGAGGGCGAACTGTCGATCGCGGCGGTCAACGGGCCGCAGGCCATAGTGGTCGCGGGCGACGAGGCGGCCGTCGACGAGCAGGTCGCGCTGTGGCGTGGCCGGGGTCGCCGGGCCAGGCGACTGCGGGTTGGCCACGCCTTCCACTCCGCCCGGATGGACGGGATGCTCGCCGACTTCGAGAAGACGATGCGTGACCTCCGCCCCGGCCAGCCGACGATCCCCGTGGTCGCCAACGTAACCGGGGCGATCGCGTCCGGCACCGACCTCCGTACGCCCGGGTACTGGGTCCGGCACGCCCGCGAGGCGGTGCGTTTCCTCGACGGCATGCGTCGGCTGCGCGCCGAGGGCATCGACACGTTCATCGAACTCGGCCCGGACGGCGTGCTCACGGCGATGGCGCGGGACTGCCTGGCGGACGCTGCGGACCTTGCCGAGCCCGCCGGGAACGCCGAGCCCGCCGGGAACGCGGGGACCGACCGCCCCCTGCTGGTCCTGCCCACCCTGCGCCGGGACCGCGACGACGCGGTGGCCGTGCAGGAGGCCCTGGCGTCCGTCCACGTGCACGGGCTTCCCGTCGACCCGGTCGCGTCGCTCGGGAACGGCCCGCTCGCCACCGACCTGCCCACCTACCCGTTCCAGCGGTCCCGCTACTGGCTAGACCCGCGCCCCGGAACCCCCGAACTGGGCGTCGTGGGCCTCGACGTCGCCGGTCACCCGCTGCTCGCCGTCGTTTTGGACCTGCCCGACGGCGCCGGCACGGTCTTCAGCGGCCAACTCTCCGCGCGGACGCACCCGTGGCTCGCCGATCACAGCGTGTGGGGTCGCACAGTCGTGCCGGGAACCGCGCTGCTGGAAATCATGCACCGGGTGTGCGCCGAGGTGGGCTGCGCCCGGGTGGCGGAACTGACCTTCGAGGCGCCGATGGTGGTGGCCGACGACGGGGGCGTCCGGCTGCGGGTCGTCGTCGAGGGGCCGGACGCCGACGGGGCCCGCCAGGTCCGGATCCACTCCGCACCGGTGGGGCCCGAGCCTGGCGAGTGGACCCGGCACGCCTCCGGTCGGGTGGACGGTGCCGCGCCGGAGAGCGCCGCCGGCGCGTCCGTGCGGGACGCCGGCCTCGCTGGCACCTGGCCGCCCGAGGGCGCGGAGCCGGTGGGCGTCGAGAGCGAGTACGAGCGCTTCGCCGACAACGGCATCGGATACGGCCCCGCCTTCCGGGGGCTGCGCGCCGCGTGGCGCCGCGGCGACGAGACGTTCGCCGAGGTCCGGCTCCCCGAGGGGTACGCCGCCGAGGCGGGCGACTACGCCGTCCACCCGGCACTGCTGGACGCGGCCCTGCACGCGATCGTCCTCGGTAACCAGTTCCCCGGCGGGGCGCACGGGATGCTGCCGTTCGCGTGGACCGACGTGCGGGTGTTCGCCTCCGGCGCGGACCGGCTGCGGGTACGTGTCGCGCCCGCCGAGGCCGACTCGATAAGCGTGATCGCCGCCGCCGCCGACGGGACGCCGGTCCTCGCCGCCGCCACCCTGGCGCTGCGGCGGGTCGCCGCCGATCGGATCGCCGCGGCCGTCTCCGGCCAGGCGCCGCTGTACCGGCTGGAGTGGTCCGCCGTACCGCCCGCCCCGGCGGTCACCGACGCGCGGCTGGCCGTCGTCGGCGCGGATGCCCCGCCGTTGTCGGGCGCGCTGGGGGTCGGGGTGTCCGTCCAGGCGTATTCGGACCTGGATGCGCTCGTCGACGCGCTGACCGACGGCGGGGCACCGAGCCACGTTGTCGTCGACCTGCGCCGTCGCGACGGCGACCCGTCGGCGGACGACCCACCCGGGGGCGTGGCTGCGCGAACCCGACGGGCGCTGGCGGCCGTCCAGGAGTGGCTCGCCGCCGACCGCCTCGCCGGCTCCCGGCTGGTCGTGCTCACCAGCGGAGCCGTGGAGGCCGGGACGGCCGTGACCGATCCGGCCGCCGCAGGGGTGTGGGGGCTGCTGCGGGTCGCCCAGACCGAGCACCCGGACCGGTTCGTCCTCGTGGACACCGACGACCACCCGGATTCGCTGCGCGCACTCCCCGGGGCGATCGCCTCGGGAATCGCGCAGTTGGCACTGCGGGTCGGTACGGCCAGCGTTCCGGGCCTGGTGCGGATGCCGGCCGCCGGCGACGCCGTCCCGCCGTGGGCCGACGCCGGCACCGTCCTCGTCACCGGGGGCACGGGCATGCTCGGTGGCGCGGTGGCCCGGCACCTGGTCCGCCGGCACGGAGTCCGGCACCTGCTGTTGGTCGGCCGGCGCGGGCCGGACGCGCCCGCAGCGGCGGCCCTGACCCGGGAACTGGAGGAACTGGGGGCATCCGTACGCGTCGCCGCCTGCGACGCCGCCGACTGTGACGCGCTGGCGCGCCTGCTGGCCGAGATTCCCGCCGCGCATCCGCTCACCGCGGTGGTGCACTCGGCCGGCTTGGCCGACGACGGCGTACTGACCGCACAGACGGGCGACCGGGTTGAGGCGGTGCTTCGCGCCAAGGCGGACGCGGCGGTCAACCTGCACGAACTCACCCGGGAACTCGACCTCACCACCTTCCTGCTGTTCTCGTCCGTCGCGGGGACGATCGGCAGCGCCGGGCAGGCCGGGTACGCCGCCGCCAACGCCTTCCTCGACGCGTTCGCGAGCTGGCGGCGGGGCCAGGGGCTGCCCGCCACCTCCCTGGCCTGGGGGCCGCTCGACGGCGGGATGGCCGCCGACCTCGGCCCTGCCGACCGGGCACGACTGCGCCGGTCCGGGCTCGTTCCGCTCGGCGTGGACGACGCGCTCGTCCTCTTCGACGCCGCCTGTGCCCGACCCGCCGCAGCGGCGTGCTATCCCGTACGCCTCGACCCGGCGGTGCTGCGGTCCCACGCCGCCCCAGGCGGCGCGGTGCCCGCCGTCCTGCTCGGCCCGACCCGCGCGCGCCCGGGGGCCGGTGCGACGGGACAGCCGGCCGAGGCCACCCTTGCCGCGCTGCTCACCGGCAAGTCGGTGGCCGAGCGTACGGCGATCCTGACCGACCTGGTCCGCACCGAGGCCGCCGCCGTACTCGGGCACGGCGAGGCGGCGATGCTGAGCGTGCAGCGGGCCTTCCGGGATGCCGGCTTCGACTCGCTGACCGCCGTGGACCTCCGCAACCGGCTCGGCGCGGCCACGGGCCTCAGTCTGCCGGCCGCAGTCGTCTTCGACCACCCGACCCCGGCGGCCCTCGCCGCCCACCTGCGAACCGAGTTGGACCGCCGGTCGCCCGACGGGCAACAGCTCCCGACGGACGCCGCCGGCGTCCTGGCGACACTCGACCGTCTGCGGGACCAGATCGCGACGGTCGTCAGGCAGGACGCCGACCGCACCCGCGTCGCCGACCTGTTGCGGGTCCTGCTCGCCGAGGTCGGCCGGCCCGCGCCCGACCCGGGCCGCGACACCGACGGCGACGTTGGCGCCGGGGTTTCCGACCGCCTGCGGACCGCCTCCGACGAGGAACTGTTCGACCTTTTCGACAGCGACTTCCGACTGGCGTAGCGCCGGCCGGACCATTGCCCACCCAAACCGACCCCAGGAAAACACTCGGATCACAGGGGGAGCGCCGTGCCCGTCAACAACGAGGACAAGCTTCGCGAGTATCTGCGTCGTGCCATGACGGATCTCCACGAGGCCCGCGAGCGGGTGCGGCAGTACGAGTCCGTCGCTGCTGTGGATGATCCGGTGGTGGTGGTGGGGATGGGTTGTCGTTTTCCGGGTGGTGTGGTGTCGGCGGAGGGTTTGTGGGATTTGGTGTTGGGGGGTGGGGATGCGGTGTCGGGGTTTCCGGTGGATCGGGGTTGGGATGTGGAGGGGTTGTTCGATCCGGTGCCGGGCGTTGTCGGGAAGTCGTATGTGCGGGAGGGGGGGTTTGTGTATGACGCGGGTTTGTTCGATGCGGAGTTTTTTGGGATTTCGCCGCGTGAGGCGGTGGCGATGGATCCGCAGCAGCGTTTGTTGTTGGAGACGTCGTGGGAGGCGTTGGAGCATGCGGGGATTGATCCGGTGGGGTTGCGGGGTTCGCGGACTGGTGTGTATGTGGGGGTGATGGGTCAGGAGTATGGGCCGCGGTTGGTGGAGTCGGGTGGTGGTTTCGAGGGGTATTTGTTGACGGGGACGACGCCGAGTGTGGTGTCGGGTCGTGTTTCTTATGTGTTGGGGTTGGAGGGGCCGTCGATTTCGGTTGATACGGCGTGTTCGTCGTCGTTGGTGGCGTTGCATTTGGCGTGTCAGGGGTTGCGGTTGGGTGAGTGTGATGTGGCGTTGGCGGGTGGGGTGACGGTGATTGCGGCGCCGGGGTTGTTTGTGGAGTTTTCTCGGCAGGGTGGGTTGTCGGTGGATGGGCGGTGTCGGGCGTTTGCGGGTGGTGCGGATGGGACGGGGTGGGCTGAGGGTGTGGGTGTGGTGGTGTTGGAGCGGTTG